>JBGPGE010000044.1:0-33077 GCA_041483675.1 Binatia bacterium | reverse complement strand
TGTCGAATACATCCGGTCAAACACCCTGGAAAGTTTGAGCAGCTCCCGATCGGCCATCGCCTTGATCCGTCTGAGCGGATGGTCTTTAGGAATACGGCTCTCTATAGAAATCAGCGCCAGCATGGTTGCTTGTCTCTCCTGCGTCCCTCTCATCGATGCCTCCCATTTTGGAATTTCAGGCATCTTAACATACGGAACGCCCTTGAGAGTATGAAATATTTGCCAAACACGAGTTTTTCAGCAACCTGCTAGAGAGTTTTGTGAAAGCCTTTGCTCTGGCGGAAAAGCAAGGAACATCTGCCGACGTGGTGTCGGCAGGTCGTCGGATTGGCGATGTTTTGCACCAGATGGGAAAACCTGGAGAAGCGCTACCATATTATCAGAGAACAATTCGCGAGCTGGAATCAACCCGGTCCCTTCTCCGGTCAGAGGAGTATAGGCAATCTTATTTTGAAGGGGGATTAGACGCCTATGTCAGCCTGATGGGTGCCCTTGTTTCGGCAGGGAAACAGGAGGAGGCTTTCAACAACAGTGAGCGTGCCCGCTCACGGACCTTCCTGGATATTTTAGGCAGTAAAGTCCAACTGTCGAGAGTAAAGGGCGGCTTACTGGAGGAAGAGAGGGCTTTGCAGGAGCGGATAGCTGCGCTTAAGGCCAGTGTAGCGGGGGAGGAGGAAAGAACGGGGGCAGAGAGGGAGACTTCAAGGAGAGAGCTGGCAGATGCAGAGAAGGCCTATGAGGCTTTTCTTTCGAAGGTTAGAAAACAAGACAAAGAGCAGGCCTCACTCATGACCGTGGAGCCGTTGACTCTCAAGGAAGTGCAGGGGCTTTTAGAGCCGGGCGTGAGTCTGCTGGAGTATTTTGTAACAGAGCAGGAAATTCTGCTTTGGATCGTGGAGAAAGATAAAGCGCAGTTTGTGAGGGTTCCTATAGGCAGGAAGGCGTTGGTCGCTAAGGTGACCTCTCTGAGGGACAGCATTTATCAGGTCGCGGAGAAAGAGAAATTCAAAGCTGCTTCGCAGGAGCTTTACGGGCTTCTGGTAGAGCCGGCGCTTTCTCTCATGAAGGGAAAAGAACTTCTGATCATTCCGCATGACGTGCTGCACTACGTGCCCTTTCAGGCGCTGCTCTCACCACAAGGCAAGTATTTGATCCAGGACTATCCGATCTACTATCTATCGAGCGCTAGCTTGATGCAGTTCACCAAGGAGAAGAAGAGAGCCGGCGGGGAGCAGGCGCTGGTGATGGGCAATCCCAGCCTGGGGGACCAAGCATACAATCTTCGCTTTGCCGAGAGGGAGGCCAAGGAGATAGCCAGACTGTATCCGAAGAGCGCGCTGTATGTTGAAGCGCAGGCCACCAAACCGAGAGCGATTTCATTAAGTCCCAACTACGATATGTTGCACTTTGCGGTTCATGCGGAGTTGAACGAGCAAGATCCGATGAGTTCAGCGCTCTTGCTGGCGCCGGAGGGGAAAGACGATGGGAGGCTCAAGGTAGGGGAGATATTTTCATTAAATCTCAAGGCTGGCATGGTGGTTCTTTCAGCCTGTGAGACGGGTTTAGGAAAGCTAAGCAATGGGGACGAGATGGTAGGTTTGACGCGGGCGTTCATTTATGCCGGGACGCCGTCGATTATCACGACGCTGTGGAAGGTCAATGACCGGTCGAGTTATGAGTTGATGCGGGAGTTTTATCAGCATTTGAAGGGAGAGAAGAAGGCGGAGGCATTGAGGCAGGCGCAGCTAAAAACTATGGAACAGTTTCCCGAGCCGTTTTACTGGGCCGCCTATGAGCTGACAGGAGAACCGTGAGAGAGAGCAGACAGACGTCAGCATGTGCGGCGTTTCCCGACAGCGGGTTTCTTTTTGTCGCCAACACCCTGGGACGTGGCAGGCACAGTTGGAGTTGATCAAAACCGCCGATGGAGGATTGGAAGGTATGATGAGCCTAAAGTTTTGTACCTTGGTTCTTTTTACCTTGGTTGTAGGTATCTTTTTTGTTGCGTTTCCCGTCAGCGCTGGAACCGTCGAGAACGTAGCGCTTTTAAAAGGACGTGATCGGCAAAAGATCTTGGTACAGGGCGCGAAAGAAGAGGGCAAGCTCGTCTGGTACAGCACCCTGATCGTCGAGCAACTGGTGCGTCCGATGAAAGCCGCCTTCGAGAAGGAGTATCCTTTCATTCAAGTCGAGTTCTTCCGGGGAAATTCCGAGCGCGTGGCGCAGAAGGTGATCGAAGAATATCAGGCGGGACGGCATGATGTGGACGTCGTGGATGGAACCGTCACGGCCGCGCTGATCAGGAGGGCGGGCTTCGCCCAACGATTTTTCTCGCCCTATCTGGCCGAATATCCGCGCCAGTTGAGAGATCCGCAGGGTTTCTGGGGCGTGAGCAATCTTTACTTTATGACTTTGGGTTACAACACCAGAATGGTCAAGGCGAACGAAGTTCCCAAGAGCTGGAATGATCTCCTCAACCCAAAATGGAAAGGTGAAATCATATGGTCCACAAGCCGCGGCTCCGGCGCTCCGGTGTTCATCGGCAATATCCTGACGGCGATGGGCAAAGAGAAGGGCCTGGCCTATCTGGAGAAGCTGGGGAAGCAGAACATTGCCAAGAGCACAGCCAGCGCCCGCGCGCTGCTCGACCTCGTGATCGCGGGAGAGTACCCGCTGGTGCTGAACATCTTCAGTCACCACGCGGTGATCAGCAAGAAAGCGGGCGCGCCTTCGGAGTGGCAGCCGATAGAACCCGTGGCCGCGCCGGTCCACACTTTCGGTTTGCCGAGAAACAGTCCCCATCCGCACGCGGCAATGCTGTTCATCGATTTTGTCCTTTCCCAGAAAGGGCAGAAGGTTTTTCAGGAGGTCAACTATCTTCCGGCCCATCCGAAAATGCCGGCGAAAGAAGCCGGATTGAAACCGGGCGGCGGACGGTTCAAGAGAGCGAACTTCTTAAACCCGGAGACGCTGTTGGATAAGGGAAACGAGTGGGTCGATATCTTTCAGAAGCTCTTCGTGAAGTAATCGCTCGCAACTTCTTTCCATCCGGCGCTTCGACGTGAAACTTCTCGCGCGACCACGCTCCGCTGTGCCGCATCTCAGCGTGGAGATGTGGATTCTGATCGCTGTCTCGGTCGTTACCGCCTATCTGGTCGTGCCGCCTCTTTTTTCGGTGATTCAGACCAGCCTGACGACCACTACGCTCGCGGGCGCGGTGGAGGCGGTGACGCTACGCCATTATCGCGACGTTCTTTTCGGTTTTCGCCTCGCCGCTCCATTGGCGAACACCTTCTACTTTGCGCTGTTCAGTTCCATCTTGTCGACGTTCATCGGCGGATCAATCGCCTGGCTCGTGACCCGGACGGACACGCCGCTGCGCGGACTGGGCTACTTCACGGCCTTCGCCTCGTTCGGCACGCCGTTCATTTTGTACACCATCGGGTGGCTGCTCCTGTTGGGCAGGTCGGGGCCGGTGAACGCGTGGCTAAGGAATCTTTTCGACCTCACCGGCCCCGCTTTCAACGTCTATTCTCTTACCGGCATGGTGCTGATCGAGTCCTTTCTCTGGTCTCCGCTGGTGTTTCTCATGCTGGCGGCTTCATTCCGCGCCATGGACCCCGCGCTCGAGGAAGCCTCTACGGCGTGCGGCGCGAGCGGCTGGCAGACGATCAGGCGGGTGTCGCTCAGGCTGATTCTGCCGGCGCTGTTTTCCGTCATCCTGTTGGTTTTTATCCGCGCCTTCGAGGCATTTGAGATTCCGGCCCTTGTCGGATTGCCGGGCGACGTCCAGGTTCTCACAACGTCGATCTATCTCGACGCCCACAGGATGCCGCCGAGATACGGAACGGCGGGGGCATTCTCCGTCATTCTCATGCTGGTCGTCGCCGCGGCTCTCTACTTCTATTCGCGAACGACACGGGAGGTGGCGCGGTTTCACACTGTCACGGGCAAGGGGTACAGGCCCGCGCTGATCCGCGTCGGCCGCTGGCGCTACGTCACCGCCGGCCTGATCGCGCTGTACTCTTTCTGCTTGCTGGTTCTGCCGTTTTTCATCGTCCTTTGGGCCTCGCTGTTGCCTTTTTACAGCCATCCTTCGCTTGAGGCGCTGCCGAGGTTGACGCTACGCAACTACGAGACGGTCGTCAAGTTCCCGAAACTCTTCGATGCGGTCCGAAACAGCATGCTGCTTGGCGTGGGCGCCGCCACGCTGGTCATGGCGCTGACGACACTGGCCTCATGGATCCTGGTCCGCACGCGGCTCAAGGCGCGCTGGCTGCTGGACTTATTGACCACGCTGCCGCTGGTCTTTCCCGGCATCGTGATGGGGCTGGCGATCCTGCGCTTCTATCTGATCGTGCCGATTCCGATCTACGCGACCCTCTGGATCCTGCTCGTCGCCTACGTCGCGCGCTATATCCCGTACGGCATCCGCTACACGCATGCGGGATTGCTCCAGCTCCACCGCGAGCTGGAGGAGGCGGCCTATTCCTCCGGCGCTTCGTGGCTCAACTGTTTTCGCCGCATCACGCTGCCGCTGCTCACGCCGTCGTTTCTCGGCGGCTGGGTGTTTGTCTTTCTCATCTCGGCCAAAGAGCTGGCGATGTCGATCCTGCTCGCCGGCCCGCGGACTCCGGTCGTCTCGGTCACGATCTTCGAGCTGTGGGAGAACGCGCAGCTTGGCGAGCTGGCGGCCTTCGGTGTCGTCTGGACGGTGATTCTCTTGACCGTGGCAATGGGTTACTATCTATTCGCGCGCCGCTATGGCATCCAACTGCAATAGAGCAGAAAGGCATCATGGCTGAATTCAAAAATCTCTCCGCGCTCCTCGATCCTCAATCGGTCGCGATCGTCGGCGCTTCGCCCAAAGCGGGCTGGCCCGCGCGGCTCTGGGCGAACCTTGAGCACGTTTGCTATCCGGGAAAAGTCTATCCGGTGAATCCCAACTACGAAACGATGTGGGGCGTCAAGTGTTACCGAAGTCTGGAAGAGCTGCCGGAGGTAGTGGATCACGCGGTTATCATCATCCCGGCGGATCGGGTGATCGAGCTGCTGCGAAACAGCCCCCGCGTCCCGTTTCGCAGCGCGACGGTTTACAGCGGGGGATTTGGCGAGGGTGGCGACGCGGAAGGCCTGAAGCGCCGGGAATTTCTGCAGGCTTACGCGCGGGAGAACAACGTCCGCTTCTGCGGGCCGAATTGCATGGGCTTGGTCTCGACCCGCTCGCACGCGATGCTGTTCCCCGACCAGCGCATGGCGGACATCCGCGAGGGCGGACTCGCCATTGTCTCGCAGAGCGGCGGCCTGCTCGGCAGCCTGGTGCGCACGGCGCTTAGCTGGGGCATCGGCCTCAGCTATCTCGTCACCAGCGGCAACGAGGCCGACGCCGAGCTCGCCGATTATCTGCATCACTTTCTCAACGACGAGAGGACCAGGGTCGTCGGAGCGTTCATCGAGGGCGTGCGCGACGGGAAAAAATTTCTCGCCGTGGCTCAAGAGGCGCTGAAGCTCGGCAAGCCGATCCTCGCGCTTAAAGTCGGGCGCTCGGAGAACGCCGGCGCGGCGGCGCTGGCTCACACCGGAGCGCTGGCGGGCAACGATCGGGTGTTCGACGCCGTATGCGCGCAGAACGGGATTGTCCGCGTGCGCAATCTTGACGAACTGCTAAACTCAGCCGAGCTGTTTCTCAACCTGAACCATCTCCCGCCGGGAAGGAAGACCGCCTTCGTCACCTTTTCCGGCGGATTGAAAGGGCTATTATCGGATCTCGCGCAAGACGCCGAGGTGGAGCTGTCGCAACTGAAGCCGGAGACGGAAGCGAAGCTGAATAAATTATTGGGCGTTGGATCGTCGGTGGGGAATCCGCTCGACACCGGATGGGGCGGGCTGTCGAGTCAGGAGACCTATCTGAAATGCGTCCATCTGCTGCTCGACGATCCGCAAGTCGATCTGCTCGCGCTTCAAGAGGAGTTGCCGCAGAACGACATCCGCCCGGACAAACAGAGCAATCTTCGCGCGCTCGCCGAAATCTCCAAGACAAGCCCGAAGCCTTTCGCCATGTTTTCCATGGTCGCGCAAAGCATCAACGACTACGCTCTCCAGTTCAAGCAGACTTGCCGCCTGCCGTTTTTGCAAGGAGCCGAGAACATGGTCCAGGCGATGAAGCGTCTGGCCATGTTCGGCGAGGCGATGCGAGCCTATCGTCAGGAAAAAGCGCGCGTCGCGGCCGGGTCTTTAAGCGCGCGAGTGCGCGAGAAATTGGCAGGCAAGAAAATTCTTAGCGAATGGGAAGCCTACCAGGTGATGAGCGAATGCGGGATTCCCGCGTGCGCGGCACGGCCGGCGGCGAATTTTTCCGAGGCCGTGCGCGTCGCCGAGGAGATCGGCTATCCGGTAGCGGTCAAGGTCGTCGCTGCCGGCGTCACGCATAAATCGGAACTGGGCGGCGTGAAGCTCAACTTGTCCACGCCACAAGAAGTCGAGAAAGCCTGCAAAGAGATCGTGGCCGCTTTTCAAACGCGCAGCCCTGGGGCTTCGATTGAAGGCTTCCTGGTTCAGGAGATGGTCCGAGGCGGGGTCGAGACGATCATCGGAACGGATAACGACCCGCAATTCGGACCCGTCGTGATGTTTGGCCTCGGCGGAACGGCGGTCGAGCTTTATCGCGACGTGAACTTCCGCATGGCGCCGGTCAGCCCGGCAGAGGCGGCGAAGATGATCCGCAGCATCAAAGGATATCCATTGCTCGCCGGCTTTCGCGGCGCTCCGCCGGTGGATGAACAATCTCTCTGCCGCGCCATCGTTGCAGTCTCCGAACTCGCCGCCGCCGGCAAGGATTTCATCCAATCCATCGACATCAACCCCTTCATCTGCCTCCCCTACGGCGGCAAGGCCGTCGACGCGGTGATCGTCACGCGGATGAGACCGGAAGAAAGTAAAAGGGACTGATCCGCCGCTCGATGCGCGAGTGTTAGGAGGTTGTCCGCCTATGACTGGGTGATATAATCCAGCTATGAGGGGAAAAGGCATGGATGAGCTAATGACCGTGGCCGAAATTGAAGCGCAATTCGAGTCTGAATGGGTATTGATCGAAGAGCCGCAGACTGACGAAGCCTTGGAAGTGCGGAGCGGCAAAGTGCGCTGGCACAGCAAGGATCGAGATGAGGTCTATCGCAAGGCTGTAGAGCTGCGCCCCAAGCGGTTTGCCGTGCTGTATACCGGCAAGATGCCGAAGGACACGGCAATCGTCCTATGAGTGCCCCCTTCGATCCCAGCCAGGGGTTGATCATTGTTAGCGCGGAATTGTGGGGCCCTTCGGGAAGTGCCGTGCTGAGGTTAGCGCTCGATACCGGAGCGACAGGGACAGTTATCAATGTGGGAACGCTGGTCGCGATTGGCTATGACCCTGCCCTCGCCCCGGAACGCGTCCAGGTGACGACCGGCAGCGGCCTTGAGTTTGCGCCCCGTGTTTTGCTCGACAGGGTTGCGGCGCTTGGGCAGGAGCATACTGGCTTCCCGGTGTTATGTCACACCTTGCCGCCCAGTGCCGGTGTTGATGGTCTTCTCGGTTTAGATTTCTTCCGCGGCCAGAGCTTGGCCGTTGATTTTCGTAGTGGCCGGGTGACACTGGCTTAGCTCAGTACGTCACCTTGGAGCCTAATATATCTCAACCCCTTCATCTGCCTGCCTCGCGGCGGCAAAGCCGTCGATGCCGTGATCGTCACGCGGACGGGTGGGGAATAAGAAGGAGCAACTGGAATTACCACAAATAAACTTGACTGAATCCAGGACTTGGAGTATTAGTGGGCGCGTATTGGATGGTGAAAGCTGACTTTATCAGGGAGGCTGACATGACGAACGTAAGACGGTCCAACATTTTGGCACTTGTCCTTCTCGGGTCGTTTTTTGCGCTGCTCAATGGATGTGCCACCATGAATGACGTTGTGCGGGTTAAAGAGTCCGGGACGGAAGGCACGGCTCAGGTTTATCCGGTCACTACAGATCAGGCATGGGACATTGCCAAGACGGTTTTTCGCTGGGAAGGTTCAGATGCAATCGAAGAGCACAAAGAAAAAGGCTACATGTTAACCAGCAGCGGAATGAATTTTGTTTCGTGGGGAGCGGTGATGGGAGCGTGGATTGAGCCTGTAACTAAGGACAACACGAAAGTTACGGTTGTCACGAAGCGAAGAATCTCGATAAACATTGCCACGACTCTGACGGAAGGCACGTTTCACCGACGATTTGCGCAAGGCGTAGACATCGTTAAAAAAGGGCGACCCCTTCCGGCCAGCGCACCGGACTAAGCGGGACCGGTGGCAGGTCCGCCAACACACACGGTTGCAATGCGCGATCCTGAAAACAGACGTGAAGCGTAACCTGATCCTCTCCGAAGCTTCCATCGCGGAAACCCTCCAAAGCTTTGTCGAGTTGGGTATCGTTAGAAAAGTTCCTTTGCCGACCCCAGCCGTCGGAGTGACCGGCAGTCGTCGTCTTGCTGCGGGGCAGCTCCGGACGTTACGTCGCCCGCGTCGCGGCCAGCAAAGGACGGTCGGTGGAAAAAGGCAAAGTTCGGTTTCTATCCATCTCGCCAAGCGCCGGCGCATTCGCGTGCCACGAAACGACGACAACCTTCTTCTAAAGGCGGTCTTGGAGGAGTTTTGCCCGCGATTCGTACCGGGCGGTGTCGTGGTTTACCTCGGCGACGGCGAGAAGAAGATCGAACACTTCGATGCAGCTTATCTACGAAACCTAGGCGTTGCCGTCGAGGGGCACGGCAAGATGCCCGACGTGGTCGTGCATTTCACCGACAAGAACTGGCTTCTTCTGATTGAGGCTGTGACCAGCCACGGCCCGGTGAACCCGAAGCGTCTAACGGAATTGAAGACTCTATTTGCCGGTAGTGGAGCGGCCTTGGTGTTCGTGACCGCTTTCTTGAATCGTCGGGGACTCTTGAAATACATCGGAGACGTTGCGTGGGAAACCGAAGTCTGGGTAGCCGATGCTCCTGACCACATGATTCACTTCAATGGCGAGCGTTTCCTTGGACCGTACTGAAGGCCCGGAGACCAGGATCGGTGACAGGTTTTGGAATCGCACATAGTGTAATGGAAGACCCAACCCCCCAATTCCGTTCGGATAGAGAGAACTAGAAGGTGACGAGGCGCCCCTGGGATGTCATCCGAAGAAAGCATCTCCAAAAGCCTTGAGCACAAGCTTCGACACAGTTGGAAGAAGCTAACTCAACATCAGCATTATCTGGTCCCTGAAACAATCGAGGATTTTAAAACGCTCGGGCCAGTTCCTTATTTCGAGATAGGGAATCGGTGGGTATTCGCAAAAGATTTTGTGAAAAAGACGGTTAGAGATGTATCCGAGTTGCTCAGAGAAGAGATGGGACGTGATCGCTTCGCCATCAACACCATTGCTAGCGTTGTCCGGGATGAACTAGAAACACATTTCTCTGGGAAGGAGCCGCACCTCTTTGAATGGCACGTTAAACGCATTTTGAATGCAGTTAGATCACATGATCATAGGCGAGAATATGTCAGGGTTGTAGCGGGTTTGAAATTGAAGGATCTCGACCAAGTTGCGTGTGGCTCGTGGAGAATATGGCAATTTTCAGAAGAACACGTGAAAGAATTCTCTGGGCGAGAAATGGGGGCCGAAGATTGGCATCAACACGTCGAAGATATCCTGAAGACAACCTACGTTGGAAAAACCTGCATATCTGTGAATTGTCGGGGGGATGCGGAGCAATCTCGGTTGAACGCTGGGCGCGTCGCTAATTATGTTACCAATTGTCTACGGTTGTTTATTTGTGTCCATGCGGCCGAAGGTCATTTTCAACACGAGATTGGAATAGGCCTGGAGGTTCCTAACCCTGACAAGACTATTGCTGTCTCTTTCGATTTCGATAGACAGGTGCACGCTATTCAAATGGGGTATGATTCTTACAGGCAGGGCTACAACCTAAACGCGCGAAATCTTCAAATTATCCGAGAGACCCTGCACGCAGACCGGCTATGGTCACTCATCGAGAAGGAGGACCTAACAGATTTGGAGGATAGTCTTGTAACCGCCGTTACTTGGTTCGGTGATGCGCAGCAGGAGCCGGACAGCCATGCAGCATATATAAAATACTGGACCGCTTTAGAGGCGTTGGTGACTGGCCACGAAAAGGAACGACTGGTATCTCGCCTCAAAGCCACTATTCCCGTGCTGATTTCGCAGAGTTCAAAAGCAGCCGTGCCAAGCAAATCCCGGGTGGAGAACGCTTACGATCTTCGTTCTAAAATCCTTCATCGTGGCAGCCGAGCCAACTTGCGAAGCAGCGATTTGGATCAAGTGTGCAATTGGGCCTGGCAGTGCATACTCGTTGTGCTCGATCTCACGACTCGTGGTTACAAAACACGACAACAAGTAGAAGAACAAGCAAGTAAGATCAGCATTAAGAGGGCGGCACAATCATGAAACCGATGACGCGGGACGAGTGGCGGGCGTTTCTGTTGGAGGGGACGCGGACGATCAAGCTTGCCCGGGTCTTAGAGGCTAACGATCAGGGGTATGAGGCTTGGGATCTTAGACGCGAACACAAAATTAGAGGAGAAACGTGTTAAAAAATGGATTTGTCAAGGCTAGAACACATGGACGGGCTACACTTCGGCACCCTTCGGGATTTTCCTTTACGGCTTCACAACGATCACCGCTGGACGCTGCCACTTATAGCAGCCGCGCAGGAACAGCAGTACGTACCAAGACCATGTCACCTGATCGTTTTCGATCGTCATCACGACGCCTTAACCCCGAATTGTCTGCCCGAGCTTCAAAGAATTCGAGCTGAAGGTCCGACGATCGATCGGCTCATAAGTTTGTGCGAGAAGCACCTGCGCGTCCTTGATGACGACTGGATCAAGGCCGCGATGGAACTTGGTCTAGTAGAGCATGCAGTTGTCTTCGGAGTGGAGGAGAGGGACCTCCGCGACGATGAGATGAGGTTCAATGACCACCGAGGCGGATATCATAGGATCATTTTGTCAAGCTTGCCCGGGGAGTCGTTGGGATATCAAGGCAACCTAAGTGACCTTGCTCGCAGTGAAGAGCTTCGCGAGTTGTGGGATATACTCGGGTGGCAGGCCGTTGATGGAAAATTCTCTTTTACTAACGGTCGACCTAAAACCTTCGTGACCATAGATCTCGACTGCTTTGTGATCAGTTGGCGTGGCTATCTTCTTCCCTGGCCTGAGGAAGTGTATATGAAGACGTTTTTGTCGGCCTCGACGTACGGCCCAACGCACGGGTGGAGCGGGAAGAAATTCATGGATGGTCTTCTTACTTCTGCAGGCGTCTTAGACATTGCGCGTGAACCAGATTGCTGCGGCGGTAGTGAGAAGGCTGATAAGATTCTGAGCGACATCGATCAATGTCTGTTCGATGGAAACCTCGCCTTCGGTTAACGACCGAAAAACGCAGGCGGGGACCGGGGACAGATGTTGGATTCAGACACTGTTCCGATGCCAGACCGGATCCGGAATCCGACAGCTTAGGCTGTCAAAGCTTGCAGCCCATCAACCGTGACGAGCTGCGAGCGTTTTTGCTGGACGGGAGCAGCCGGCGAAAGTGGCCACGGTTCGCGTGTCGGAGTAGTTTAGCACTTGCTAACTTAATTTCCGGAGGAGATATTCATGGTTTCTCCCTTATCCCCCACCTGTCTGGCGGATGGCGTGCCGTTTACGGGGCTGACGGGGTTAGTGTGGCGGCTCCGGGGCGTGCGGCGGAGCGAGGCCAATCCCAATCTCTGCAACAGGTGAGACTCTCACTGGGAGACGGGCCGTCTCTCCGAGGTCACGGTGCTGTTCGCCGATTGTCGGGAATACACTCGCCTGACGCATGAGCTGGGGATCGAAAAGCTGGCGCCGGTGACGGAGGAGTTTTTCAAGACGAGCGCGGGAGTCATCCGGGAACACCACGGCATCGTGGACCGGTTGCTGGGCGACGCGGTCATGGCCTTTTTCAATGTTCCCATCAAGCGCGACGACCACGTGGCGCGCGCCGTCAACGCCGCGTTACGGATTCAAGAAGGAGTGAAGCGCATCAACGCAACGCTGGACGGCGAGTTTGTTTTGGGCGTAGGCATCGGGATCGCGACCGGGACGGCGCTGGCGACCAGTATGGGCTCGACCAACTGCAACGATTACACCATGGTCGGCGACAGCATCAACATCGCCTCACGGCTGCAAGGACAGGCCGCTCCCGGAGAAGTGTTGCTGACGAAGGACGCGTACGACGCGGTTCGCGCGGTTTTTCCACGCGCGGAGCGCGCGGAGTTCCCGGTGAAAGGAATTCCGAAGCCGGTTGTCGCATATAAGCTGATGCAAGAAAATCTCTAATGGAGGGTCTCCGCCCATGAAGCCGATGACGCGTGAAGACTGGCGGGCGTTTCTGCTGGAGGGAACGCGGACGGCGAAGCTGGCTACGGTTCGCGCGGACGGGCGGCCGCATGTGGCGCCGGTGTGGTTTGATCTGGAGGGTGACGACCTTGTCTTTACGACGGGAAAAGATTCCGTCAAGGGCAAAAACATCCTTCGCGATCCCCGCGTAATGATCAGCGTGGACGACGAGCAGCCGCCGTTCGCGTTCGTCTTCATCGAGGGCGTAGCGGTTATCGAAGAGCTTTCGCCGGCGCGGCTTCTAACGTGGACGACCCGCCTAGGAGAGCGATACATGGGGGCCGCGCAGGCCGAGGCCTACGGCAAGCGCAACGCCGTTGAAGGGGAGATTCTCGTTCGTGTTCCTCTTACCAAGGTGACCGCGCTTAAAGGGATCGCCGACTGGTAGCGCGACCGGATCCGCGATGAGCAAGCATGACAAACGTGCGGGCCGGTCCACGCGCGAAATGGCGGACAAACGATATAGGGCAAGAGTCCGGTTTATCCTGCCGATGGTGGGGCTTGTCATCCTCTTACTACTGATCCTCAACGTGTCGAAAGCTTTGAAAGTCGGCGGCTTTGCTTTCTTGGCGGTGGCCATTCTCGTCCGGCTGGTCATGGGTTTCACGGATGCCAAAGAAAAAAAGATGATCCGGGAAGAACGGCGGGCTGTTCGGGGAGCTAAGGCGGAAGAAGAGATAGGTTCGATTCTTGCGGGCCTCAGCGGCGACTATTATAAATTCATCTCCGATGTCGTCTCGCCTTACGGCAACATCGACCACATCGTCATCGGCAAGCGAACCGGGCTGTTTCTGATCGAAACTAAGGCGCATGGCGGTAGAGTCTCGGTAAAGAATGAGCGCCTACTCGTGAACGGTCATGAGCCGGAAAAAGATTTCATTGCACAAGCGTTGAGGAACACCTACTGGCTGCGAGAGAGAGCCCATGACGTGACTGGGCTTGAGATATGGATTAATACGCTCGTTGTATTTACGAACGCGTTCGTCGAGCCAACGCCGCCCGTGAAGCGAGTTCGGGTCATCAACAAGAAATATCTTTTAGGCGTTTTGCAGGAGCCCAATGGTGGACAAAAAGATACCGCTCTTTGGGAAAACTGGCACAAGATGATAATGCTTCTCGCGAAGGAGCCTGCATGGACTTAAAGTTACTGCTGACTGTTTTTTCCGCTGTATTTGTCGCCGAGCTAGGGGACAAAACGCAACTGGCCACGTTGCTCTTCGCCGCCGACAAAGAGGTGAGTAAGCTCACCGTATTCATCGGCGCATCGCTTGCGCTGATCGTTACCTCGGCTATCGGTGTGTTGGCAGGCGGCATGATCTCTCAACACGTCAGCGAGAAGTATCTGCACTATGTGGCCGGGATTGGTTTTGTGGCAATCGGCATTTGGACTATTCTAAAGGCGTGACTTCAGCAAGATGACGACTCGCTCAAAGAAGCGGCGGCGCAAACCGCGCGCGACACCGGTTGTGCCCAGGCTCGCGAAGGAACCAAGAACGGCCGCAGAGGTTGAGCAATGGATCGAGCAACACACCCGGTCTTCCGATCGCTTTTGCCACGTCGCAGAGAAATACGATCAACACCGGCGACAGCACGGCTGCATCGACGTTTACCCGTTCGGGAACGGGCCTTTGCTCGGAGCGTTTGCAGCGGCCGCCCGCGCGCGGAAGCTGCTCGAAGTCGGTTGCGGATTAGGCTACAGCGGGCTATGGCTCGCCTATGGCGCGGGGCCTGAGGGCCTTCTTGAGACTATCGAGCGCGACGAGCAACACGCGGAGATTGCTCAACGTCACTTCAAGTCCGAAGGGCTTGGCGACCGCATCCGAGTGCTCCTAGGGACAGGCGCCTCAGTCCTGGCGGGTCTCGCGGGTTCCTACGACTTGATCTACTTCGATACCGATCCGGCAGAATCGTTGGCCGACCTCGCGCACTTCGAGCGGCTACTCAAGCCCGGCGCGTTGCTGGTTTCCACAAACCTCTTTCTCGGCCAGCACGCGCCGAATCTTCCCGGCTTGGACAAGGCCGCTCAATACCGTCTGCGAATTCTTGACAACGACAGCTGGCTCACCGCTTTTCTCCCTGATGGAACGGCGATCAGCATCCGGCGCTGAGAGATCAACGTTTGAAATACGTGCGTAAGAAGGAGGGTTTAGGATGACCTCTTTTGCCTGGCTGATTTTCGTCGCGGCGGCGGCGCTCGAGGTGGGCGGGGATGCGATCATCCGCAAGGGGTTGCGAGGCGGAGGTCTTGCCGTCGTCGCCGCGGGTCTTGTGACGGTCGCCCTCTACGGTCTCGTGGTGAATATCGTTACCTGGGACTTCTCGAAGCTGTTGGGCGTCTATGTAGCTTTCTTCGCGCTGTTCAGCGTCCTCTTCGGCAAGTTTTTCTTCGGCGAGAGCGTGCCCGTCTCTACGTGGGCCGGATTGACTCTCATCATCATCGGCGGTCTGGTGATCCAGTTCGGCGGTCGTAACTCGTAGCGTGATTAACGGCCCGAGGCTGTGGTCTCACAAGGCGCTGAGTTAATCCGAAGCCCACAACTCCCAGAGATTCCCGTCCGGGTCTTTGACGTAGAGGGAGTAGCCCTTTCCGTCGGGGTGATCGCGTGTGTTCTCGACTTTGGTTCCCGCCTGTTCCAGGTCCTTCAACATCTTTGCCTTTTCCTGCCACGGGATCATGATCGTGTGATGCGGCACGCCCTGGCGCGGGCCGTTCGACGCGTCGAAGAGGTGGACCTGGAAGTTCCCAAGCTGCACATCGACCTCTTTGACGCGACCCTTGTTGAGCTGCTCTTCGTTCGGGTCGATCCGCCGTGCGACCTCGCCGCCTAGCACCTGCGTATAAAACCGTTCCGCGCGGTCTAAGTCTTTCGCGTTGACCGCAAACGTTCTGATCGCTTTGACCTCTAACATGGGCCCCTCCGTAGGCGTCGCGAGTCAATGAACCTGTGTTGAGTTCCGCTCACGTTTACGCCTATACTTCCGGTAATCTCCCAAAGCAAGCCGGAGGCACGACCATGGCCCGATTTCTCGCCCTACTGCTCGTTTCGCTGTTGCCCTGCGGTATTGGCCTCGCTCAGGCGCCGGCGCAGCAGCTCACCCGCGTGATGTCGGGCTATGCCGCCACTTCCGGTTCTCACGCGGTGTTATGGATCGCGCGCGACGCGGGGCTGTTTGAGAAAAACGGTTTACGAGCCGACGTTGCGTATATCCGCAGCGGGTCGACCATGGCGCAAACCCTGGTGTCCGGTGAGATCAAAATGTCACAAATGGGTGGCCCGGCGATGCTCGCGGCGGGGGTCGCGGGTATGGACGTAACCTTCATAGCGGTGGCGTTGAACACAACGCCGATCGTGATCATGGGCAAGGTGTCGCGTATGGAGGAGCTTAAAGGCAAGTCGATCGGCGTGACGCGCTATGGTTCCAACACTGACATCTCGGCGCGGTTCGCGATCCGCAAGGCCGGGTTACAGGAGGACAAGGACGTTGCGCTGATCCAACTGGAAGAATATGCCAACATTCTGGGCGGCATGCAGTCCGGGCGGGTTGCCGCCGGCGCGCTGGCCGATCCGTTTACCGACGCCGCAAAGAAGTTGGGTTTCAAAGAAATCGCCGATCTTGCGGCGCTGGGCTTGGAATTTCCCTTCGTCGGCATCGTTGCCAAGAAATCCTACATCAAGGACAACATGGACACCGTGCAGCGTTTTGTGCGAGCCTACACGGAAGCGATCGCGATTTACAAAAATAATCGCGAGCTGGCGATGAAGATCACCGGCAAGTATACGGGCATCAAAGATCCGGCGATTCTCGGTTCGACGGTGGATTTCTACGCGCCGAAACTCCAGCGCGTGCCTTATCCGACCATCGGCGGTCTACGTTTCGTGCTCGATCAAATCGCCGTGCGCGATCCCAGGGCCAAAAACGCGAGCCCGGAAAGTTTTATGGACGTCCGCTTTGTGAAGGGGCTCGAGGAGAGCGGCTATATTAAAACTCTCTACGCCGGACGTTAGGACGCTCTTGTTCTCCAAGCTCATCCTCGCACTTCTGTTTCTGTTTTCGTTGGCGGGCGGGTGCGCCGCGCCGCAGGCCGTGGGCGAGCGCGCTCCACGCCGGGATAGACTCCACCAGTTTCAGTCCACGCTCGCCGCGCTACGCGGCCTCGAGTTCCGGCGCGAGGTTTCGGTTGAACTCAAAAGCGAGGCCGAGATGAAGCTCTATTTTCAGCGCGATCTGGAGCTGGAATACGGCGACCAACGGCTGGCCCATATGGCCCTGGCCTATGCCAAGCTCGGGCTTCTCCCCAAAGGAACCGATCTCAAAAAAATTCTGATCGAACTGTACGGCACCCAGGTCGTGGCGTTTTACGATCCGCGCGCCGGGAAGCTCGTCTTGCCGGAGGGCATGAGCCGTTGGCTCGCCATGGATGGTCAACCCGCTGCGGCTGAGAGGGACATTGCCAGCGAGATGGTCCTGGCGCACGAGTTGACGCACGCGCTTCAGGACCAGCACTTCGGTCTCGGAGAGAAGCTTAAGCCGTCGGCCGACGGAGATCGGGATCTGGCGCTGCGCGCCGTGGCCGAAGGGGACGCGACGCTCAGCGGCTACGGCTATCTGTTCGGCGGCCTGGATGGGCGGTCGCTGGCCGAGACCAGCCGGGCGATTCAGGAGAGCCTCAAGGAGACGCGATCGAGCATGGCCGGCGTGCCGGAGGCGTTGGTCGAAGAGCTGCTGTTCCAATATTACGGCGGCGTGGCGTTTGTCGCCCGCCTGCTGGAAGAGCGCGGCTGGTCCGGCGTCAATTGGCTGTACGCTTCGCCGCCGCGCTCCACGGAGCAGGTGCTCCATCCGGAGAAATACTTCGCTCTGGCCGATCCGCCTACGGCGATAGAACTCAAGAGCCTCTCTTCACTTTTTTCCCACGAGTGGGTAGAGATCGAAAACGAGGTGCTGGGGGAGTTGATGGTGCAGGTGTTGTTCAAGCAGTTTCTCCCGGAGAGCGAGGCGAAGCTGATCGCCAACGGCTGGGACGGCGACCGCTTCGTGGCGTTCCGGCGCGGCGAAGAGATCTCGTTTATCTGGGCGACGGTTTGGGATTCGGAGCAGGATGCGGAGGAGTTCGCGCGCGGCTACCAGGAAGTTCTCGCCAAAAAATATTCCGGGGCCGGGGCGGACGGGAACTTTTATCTCGAATCGCGCGACCAGCGGGCGATCGTCGTCGAGGGACTCGGCCGAGGCGTCGTCAAAGAAAACATCGCGGGAGTCTGGGAGGGAATGGCGCTCAGGCAGGAGCCGGCCAATACGCCGTTCGCTCCGGTCTCGAACGCCGTGCCGGTTCTTATCAAACCGATCCTGCCTTGAGGAAAATAGAGGAGGTCGAAAATGAAGAACGGATTTCGCCGGCTGGAGTTTGCGCTGATTTGCCTGATGTCGGGAGGTTTCGTCTCTCACGCGCAGGGCAAGACGGCGGAGGAGATCTTCACTGAGGTCGGCAAACTCGCTCCAGCCGAGCGACAAAAGCAACTGGAGGAGGGGGCCAGGAAGGAAGGGGCGGTCATGTTCTTTTCCAATGAGAACACCGATCTGCTGCAGAAGTTTGCGGAAGGTTTCATCAAGCGTTATCCGTTCATGAAAGCCGATTTCTGGCGCGGCAGCGGCGCGCGCCTGGTGGAGCGGGTGCTGCTGGAGCATCGCGCCAAGAAGCTCGACGCCGATGTCATCAATGTCCCGTTCGAAGCCGGCATGGCCGTCAAGCGGGAAAGCGTCTGGACGCCCTATCGATCGCCGGAGCTGCGCAACTACTCCAAGATGTATATGGACGAAGGGGGCTTCTGGCACGCGAACCACATGAACATCGCGGTGATCGCCTATAATACCAAAATGGTACGGCCCGAGGAGGCGCCCAAAGATTACCCCGATCTTTTTAACCTCAAGTGGAAAGGGGATCTCTCCATCGACCAGGAGCCGGACCGGGCGTTGACGGGCTGGCTGGTGGCGTGGGGAGAGGAGAAGACGCGCGACTTTCTCAAGCGGTTGATGCGCAACGGTATGGTCGCGCGCCGCGGCCACACGCAGCAGATCCAGCTGCTCTGCGGCGGCGAGTTCAAGATCGGTGTCGAGCTCTACGCTTACCGGGTGGCGCAGGTCAAATACGAGAGAAAATGTCCGGTCGGGATGAGCTTCCCGAATCCGACGCCGGGGTCGGTGGGCAGCCTGTCCGGAATCAACCGCAACACGCCGCATCCGCACGCGGCGGCGCTGTTCGTCGACTTTGTGCTCTCGGCCGAAGGGTCGAAGATCGTGGCCGGGACGGGCCGCATTCCCGGCCACCGCGAGGTGAAGTCGATCTACGAAGAGGTCAATCAACTGGAACAGAAAAAAGTGCCGCTCCTGCTCGTGCCGCCGGAGAAGGCCGACGAGATGGGAAACGTGGCGAAAAAGATTATGGAAGAGATCCTGATCCGCAGGCAGTTCTAAACTCAATACCCCATCGCGCAGCCGTCTTTGCGCGGGTCCGCCCCGCCCAACAGCGTGCCGTATTCGGGGTGGATCATGATCGCCTGGCCGCCGCCGAAGTTCGCGTCTTTCACAATCGTGTGGCTCATCCGCTTCAGCTCTCGGCGCGCGCTCGCGCGGATGCCGGGCTCCAGCGCGACCTCCCGCCCTTCGAGGTGATTCACGCGCGGCGCGTCCAGCGCCTCTTGCAGCGTCATGCCGAAGTCGATCAAGTTGGCCAACACCTGCACCTGTCCCTGCGGCTGCATGTGGGCGCCGGTGACACCGAAGATCAAAAACGGCTTGGCGTCTTTGAACACCATCGCCGGCATGATCGTGTGGCTGGAGCGCTTGTGCGGCGCGACACAGTTCGGATGCGACGGATCGAGCGAAAAGAGCTTCCCCCGGTTTTGCAGCATAATTCCGGTATCCCCGCCCACAAGGCCGCAGCCGAAGCCGTCGAAGAGGCTGTTGATGAAGGAGACGGCGTTGCCTTCCTTATCCACCGCGCAGAAAACTTGCGTGTCTCCGGAAATCGCGCCGAGTCCGGGCGAGTAGTCGCCGGCGCGCTCCGGATCGATTAATTTAACGCGCTCCGCGGCGTAAGACTTGCTGATAAGTTTCTCGACCGGCACAGGGGCGCACTCGGGATCGGCGAGATAGCGATCGCGGTCGGCGAAGGCGAGCTTTTTGACTTCGACGAACGCGTGCAGATAGGCGGCCGTGTTGTATCCCAGGGAAGAGACATCGAACAGCTCCAGCATGTTCAGCATCTGGAGCACCGTCATCCCCTGGGTGTTGGGCGGCATCTCGACGACTTCGTATCCTCGATAAGTGGTCTTGATCGGCTCGACCCAGGTGGAACTGTGATCGTTGAAGTCTTTGAGCGACAGCAGGCCGCCGTTGGCGTCGGAAAATTTGACGATCTCCTCGGCCAGCTCGCCTCTGTAGAAAACCGCTTTTCCACCCGCGGCGATTTTGCTGAGGCTCGCCGCCAGATTTTTCTGGCGGAACCGCTCTCCCGGTTTCGGCGCACGCCCGTCGATCAGATATTGCGCCGCGGAATTCGCATGGGCGGCGAGCTTCTTTTTGGCCTTGGCCCATTCGGCCGCCGTCTTCTCGGCGACGGGAAAGCCGTCTTCCGCGTAGCGTATCGCCGGTTGCAGCAGATCGCCTAAACCCATCGTCCCATAGCGCTCCGCCACCGTGGCCCAGCCGTCGAGCGCGCCGGGAACGGTGACCGGCAGCATTCCGCCGTCGGGGACGGCGGAGATATTTCGCTCTTGGAAATATTTCAGGGTGGCGGCGTAAGGGGCGCGGCCGCTCGCATTCAGCGCCTTTATCTCGCGGCTCTTGGCAAGGTAGACCAGGATGAACGCGTCGCCGCCGATGCCGGTGGACATCGGCTCCACAACGTTCAGCACCGCCGCCATCGCCACGGTGGCGTCGACGGCGTTGCCGCCGCGCTTCAAAACCTCCAGCCCCGCTTGGGAGGCCAGGGGCTGCGACGAAACCACCATGCCGTTCGAGGCTACTGGCATCGAGCGCCCGGCGGAGACCACCCTTTTCATCGTTATCTCGAACTTAGAGCCACACCAAGCAAGAGAACTACGGCGCCGAGCGTGGCGTTGATCTTTAACAACACGAACCACTTCCTCCAGCTTGCCAGCAACGGCTCAGGCCACGCGTCGATACCGTTGCCTGCCCCGTCAGTCAGGACGGCGATCCGCGGCGCGTACTTGAAGGATTGGAGGGCATGATGAAAAATCATCGCCCCTGACAGCACCAGCTTTACCACCAACGTCGTGTAATAGAGGAATCCCAGATCGGCTCCGCTCGCCATCGCGCGCAGAACGTAGTTCAAAACGCCGGTGAGCAGCAACAGATTGATCGCAACCCAGGACAACGTCTGAAACGCCTCGCGCCCACGATTCAACGTCCGGACGCCTTCGGCCGGACGCAGGCGATGCGCGGCGGGACCGAAGACCACGAGGAAAAAAACAATCCCGCCCAGCCACACGGCTACGGAGACAAAGTGGAGCCAGAGCACGAGCGTTTGAAAGAAAGTGAATGGAGTCACTTGGGTCAATAAAGCAGACCTTCGCTTACCACCTCAGAGGGGGATTTGCAATCCTCGCGTAAATTCCCATTTGGTTACGGCAGTGGTATGCTTGTTTTCATGCAATCCCAGAGAGGCATTCTTCCTCTCAGAGCCATGACGAGGGGAATTGTTCAAAGAATTCGTAACCCTCTGAACGCTCTCCAGCTCAATTTGGACAACTTGGATGACGACATTGCGGGACTCAAGATCGAAGACAGCAAGGACATTCCTGATCGACTGCAGAGAATCCGAAATGCCATCGCCGAACTGGATTCCCTGCTCTGCGAGGTTCTTCGCCTCACCGATCTCCCGAAGCCGCAGATCACAACGGTCGACGCCAATGCTTTACTTGCGGAGGTGGAAACCTTTTCAAGGGCCGCGTCCTCCAAAAAAGACGTCACCGTCAACTTGGATCTTCAGGAAAGATTGCCTGCGATACAAGCGGATCCGGTGCAGCTTAAGCAGGCGATCTTAAACGTTTTATTAAATGCCATCGACGCCAGCCGGGTCAAGGGTTGCATCACTCTCGCCACGCAGCTGGGAAGCGATCATCTTACGTTTAGCATCACGGATACCGGTGAGGGGATTTCTCTCGACCACCGCGATCACGTTTTTAAGCCGTTTTTTTCGACGAAAGAGGCATGTGCCGGGCTTGGTCTACCGCTGGCTCTGGAGATTGTGAAGATGCACCGAGGCGAAATTTCCTTCAAATCCGAACCGGGTAAGGGGACCACCTTCTTCATCTCTTTACCTACTTCAACGCGAGTGTAGGTGGCAGGTGCTGCTGCGGGGAAAGATCCTGGTTGTCGAAGATCATCAAGAAAGCCGGGAAAGCCTGGCCGGCGCGCTGAAAAAAACCGGTTTTGAGGTGGTCGAAGCGGGTAGTCAGAGAGCCGCTCTGCCCATACTCAACGATCAGGAAGTGGCGGCTATCATTACCGAACTTAAGCTTCCGGACGGCGGCGGCCTTAACTTACTGAGTCATCTTAAGAAAAACAGTTTAGATCGGCCCGTTATTTTTGTTACGGCGTTCGGGACGATGAGTTTGGCCATTCAGGCCATGAAAATGGGCGCGGCTGATTTCTTGACAAAACCCGTGACCGTCAAAGACATCACAGCCGCATTGGACTCCGCGCTGAAAAAGTGGGAGCAGCAACATGGAACGCAAGTCTCGGAGCCTTCGACCTGGGGGCTTCAGTCTCAAAGCGTCGTTCTGGGTGTTTCTCCCGCAATGAGGGAGCTTTTTGTCCTCCTGAAAAGAGTAGCGCCCTACGACAGCAACATCCTGCTCTGCGGCGAAAGCGGCTCAGGAAAGGAAGTCATCGCGCGCGAAATTCATCGGTTAAGTCCGAGGGGGGACAGGCCGTTTGTCCCGGTCAACTGCGCCACCCTCTCCGATGATCTGTTGGAGAACGAACTGTTTGGGCATGAGAGAGGGGCCTTCACCGGGGCTAATGAAAGAAAGAGCGGGGTCTTTGAGACGGCGAACGAGGGAACGCTTTTTCTCGACGAAATCAATGAAATGGGACTCAGATCCCAAGCCAAGCTGTTGCGAGCGTTGGAGCGAAAGGAATTCCGTAGGCTCGGAGGAACGAAGAAAATCAGAAGCAATCTTCGGCTCCTGTCCGCGACCAATGCAAACCTGGAAAACGAGGTTAAGAGCCGGAGATTCCGTGAAGATCTTTACTACCGGATCAAGGTGGTAACCTTTACGGTGCCGCCGCTCCGCGAGCGCAAGGAGGACATCCCTTTCCTGATCAAATTCTTTGTTGGCGAGTTGGGGAGAACCAGCGGCAAGTCGATTCGTAGGATCACCCCGGAAGCCCTTGCGCGATTACAGAATTATCCCTGGCCGGGCAATGTTAGAGAGCTTAAGAACGTTGTGGAAAGCACGGCTCTGATGGCCGATGGAGATACCTTGGACATTGGGAATCTGCCGCAAAATATCCGCGGCGGGCAGGATACCCAAGAAATCAAGCTCGCTATAGGGATCACAATGCAGGAGGCCGAAGCGGAAATTATCCGTCGTTATTTGGAGCATTTTCCTACGAAGAAGGGGGCCGCACAAGCGCTAAAAATAGGCCTTCGAACCCTCTACCACAAAATAAAGAAATTCAGCTTGCCGAGTTCCGAACCGTCTGCCAAACAAGAGATTTAATTTCTCTGACTGCAAAAGCTGCACTCCTGGACGAAAGCACGCATCGATTCCGTGCTGTTTTTGCACGTCTCTGCCCTCCCTGATAGCGCAAGTGCGGATTTTGCACTGTAATGCCATTGTTTTTTTAGTTACTTCTGCACGTCAGCAGCCCACAAAAATTTTTCCTTGCTTCTCGGTTACTTAGGGCCACCGTTCAAATGGCACCTTTCTTGCGTTTGATTAAAATACGGGGGAAAACTCAATGGCTGTATCAGTGCGAGTATCAGGAATCGCACTTAGCGTTACATTCTTGGGGCTATTTTTCTCGGCGAGCAAGGGGTTCACTCAAGGGACACCTACTGCGCACACCATCTTCATGACGGTGTTAGAGGTAAAGGGTGCGACGACGACCGATAAGCTCGCGCCACCTCCTGTCAATCCGAAGGACCTTTCAAAAGGATATGATTTCAAACCACCCGGCAAGGCCGACAAGAGTGACCCGAAAAAATGGGAGGTATCCAGTTACCAGTTTAGTCCCGGCTTCATTACGGTGCGCCAAGGCGACACCCTAAACCTGACCGTTTTTGTTGTGAATGGTGATGAGCATGACGTGGCAGTCCACGATCCCAGCGGGAGCGAGGTCGTGCCCAGAACCAAGTGGAACCGGGGCCGAGAGTCAAAACTATCTTTTGTAGCGAAAAAAGTCGGCGCTTACCAACTCACATGCTCGGACCACGCACCGACCATGGCTGCTACGATCTTGGTCCTGCCGAGAAAATGACGGTTCATGTGCGCCATAGCCGTTGCTCAGCTAGGGCGTTGCCTCAAATGGTTCGGGTTGGGGGTGAAGTGAAAGAAAAAGGCGCAGAGAGGAAGAGGATTCTATTGATTGGCGAGAAGCCGGACGCCTGGCTTTTCGCGATGCTACAAGAGGAAGGTTACGAGGTTGCAGCCCTTGAGTCTTCGTGTAGGGTTTGGGGCGTCCATCGCTTGTACCGGCCTCATTTCATTGTCGTTCACCTTCGGTATCCCAAGGACCTAGCCATGTTGGAGGAATGTGTGGCCATGGGTAACGGGGTGCCTGTCGTTGCTGCTTTTTCTATTCTGACGAAGAAGGCTCTTATTGACGCCGTGAAAGAAAAAGCGGCGTCTTCTATCATTCTTCCAGCTAAACCAAAAACCATTAGAGAAACCTTACGGAGCTTGGAGCTGTGTGAGGATGAAGGGCAATTTCCTGCAGACGGGAAAGAGAGTCTGGGAACTAATTAGATCAAGGATACTTAGCCTAGTTGGCCGCAGCCTTCCTCTCTCATCCATTAGAACGCAATGCGCTAAGAGAAGTCTTTGACGAGCTGGAGTCATCGCTCAATGAAAAGTGGTCTTGGTGAAGAAGACAAGACCAAAAGACGAAGACGGTGTGATGAGAAGAGAAACGATAGAGATGGGAAAAAAAATTTTGTTGATCGGTGAGCGCCCAGATACCCAGCTTTTTACCGATCTTCAACAGGAAGGCTACGAAGTGATTACCTGCGAGTCGCCGCAAAAGGCGTGGGGCTTGGTCTATCCGCATCCCCCCCATTGCATTTTCGTTCATCTCCTCCATCCCAGCACAAGCGACGTAGCGGTCTTACAGGAGTGCCGGGCCTTGGCGGACGGCCGCCCCGTTATAGCCGCCACGTCTGTACCCGGATATGAGCCGGTTATAAAGGCCCTCGAAGCAGGCGCCACGGCCTTTCTTTTTCTCCCGATAAAGCCGGAAGCCATCAGAAAAGTCTTGGATGGACTGGGGCCGGCCATCGCTCACGCGTCGGAAAAGGAAACCCGAGATCAAACCCTGAAACAACCGTCATGAACCGCGCCGCCAACGTTTTATACACACCGAATCATTGTAAGGACCGGGAGTGCGAAACTGAAAGGAGAAGTATGATGGGGAAGAACTTTGGCTGCCCTAGGAAGGGTTTTTGGGAAATGGTTTTCGTTCTCGCTATCGGACTGATGGCGGCAGGTTGCTCGACTTCCGCAGCGTCCAAGCCTGGGGAGGGGAACGCGGCAAAAACAGCGGTGTCGTCCCAGAAAACGGGATCGAGCCTGGAGGCGTACGAAAAGGGGACTTTGGGAAAAGGCGGAGAGACAGGGCCGTTGGCGGATCTGAATTTTGACTTTGATCGCTATTCCATCCGGCCCGATGCGCGGGCGATCCTTAAACAGCACGCTGGTTGGCTAAAGGCGAATCCGCAGGTCAAGGTTGAGATCGAAGGGCACTGCGATGAACGGGGCACGAGCGACTATAACCTTGCTTTGGGAGTTCGGAGGGCGGACGCGGTGAAGCAGTTTCTCGTCGCCTCAGGCATTGGGTCTGACCGTCTCTCCATTATCAGCTACGGCGAAGAACTCCCTCTCTGCAAGGAGCAGAGTGAGAGCTGCTGGGCAAAGAATCGGCGCGCCCACTTCGCGTTAAAAACAGCGTCTACCAACTAAAACAGCGAGGATTGAGCACATGGGGAATGGGACGCGTAATATCAAACAAATCCTTGACAAGATTTATACCCATAAAAGTTTAGCCGGCGCCGATCTCAGACACCTTTATCTATCCTGCATGGATTTCTCCGGTCTCGACTTGCGAGCGGCCAACTTTCAGGGATGCCGGCTAAACTATGGGACTATGAATCGCAGCAATTTGACGAACGCAAACTTCGCCCAGGCCAACCTGACAAGCGCCAGTTTCAAGGAAGCAAATCTAACGGGCGCTATCTTCGACGGGGCCATCGTGACCGGAGCAAACTTTGCGGGAGCACAGATGCCCGCGCCCACAAAGGAATACTTGAAGTCCAAGGGAGGTTTAGGTTTTTCATGAACGGCATCTATCTCGACAACAACGCCACGACAAAAGTGGACGAGAAGGTGTTCTTGGCCATGAGGCCATATCTGACGGCGAACTTTGCTCATCCTTCGAGCCCGCATCTCTTAGGCGCTACAGTGCGCGCGAAAGTCGAGGAGGCCCGTGAGTTGCTCGCTGTTCTTCTCGGCACTACCCACCCTGACGAGATTGTTTTTACCAGCGGCGGAACCGAAAGCATCAATACGGCTATTCAAGGCGCCCTGGCGGCTCTACCGGCGCGAAGACACATCGTAACAACGAAAGTGGAACACGCTGCCGTGCTCAACGTCTGCCGCCATTTAGCAACGCAAGGTTACCGGATCACCTATCTATCCGTCGACGGACAAGGAAGGCTGGACTTGGATGAACTGAGGAAATCTCTTCGCGAAGAAACGGCTCTGGTCTCTGTGATGTGGGCGAACAACGAAACCGGTGTCGTCTTTCCCATTCAGGAAATCGGAGAGATCGTCAAGGAGCGGGGAGTGCTGTTGCATGTCGATGCAGTGCAAGCAGTGGGGCGAGTGCCCATTAACTTAAGAAGGCTCTCGGAGATCGATCTGCTTTCGCTATCGGGCCACAAATTTCACGCCCCTAAGGGAGTCGGCGGCCTCTTTGTCAGGAGAGGAGTGAAACTCCATCCGCTCATTCTTGGAGGCCCCCAGGAACAGAACCGCCGTGGCGGAACTGAAAATGTAGCTTCCATTATCGGCATGGGGAAAGCCGCAGAGCTTGCCTCCATCTACTTTGCCGATGAAAATACGCGCGTGAGAGGGCTTAGGGACAAGCTGGAAAAAGGACTCCTTCAACAAATTCCTCATGCAAGAGTGAACGGAAACAGGGAGGCTCGGATTCCCAACACGACGAATGTCACCTTCAGACGGCTTATGGCGCGCGAGATCCTAAAGTCCATGGCGGATGAAGGTATCTATGCTTCTTCCGGCGCCGCCTCCACTGCGGTCAAGACTCCGTCTCACGTTCTCTTGGCTATGGGATTAACCGAGCAGGATGCCCTCTCCTCGGTCCGGTTTGGCCTGAGTCGTTATAACACCGAGGAAGATGTCGATTACACGGTAGGCCGCCTGGCGAGGATCGTGGGGCACACACAGATCGGCGCGGCTTCGGCAGAAACGGTCGGAGTGCACTAGGAGCGACGCCTTTCGCCGTAACTGCGGCGACCTTCAGCAAAGCGCGGAACTATGGCAATGGATGAACGTCTTGAAGAAGATCTACTGTTGGACGTCCGGGTGGCCGAGGCTTCCAAGTTGTATAAGTTCTATCTGCTCCAGGAAAGGAAGATCTTGGGTACTTCCGCTGTAATTCTTTTTCTCCTGTTCTGGGAGTTCATGGGAGGTGTTTTAAGTGTCTATAACCCTATCCCTTTTCTACGAGTCAACCCGATGTTTATGAGCGCCCCGTCGCTCATCTGGAAAGCGGCTGTCCAGCTATTCGCCTCAGGTGAGATCTGGAACGATCTGCGAGTCAGCGGCATCGAATTTTTGGGAGGATATTCGCTCGCCGTGTTATTCGCGATCCCTTTCGGTATCATGACCGGCTGGTACAAACGGGCCAGCGCTACCTTTGATCCGTTTATCAATGCCATGAACGCCACGCCCCGCGTCGCCCTTCTCCCCCTGGTTATTATTTGGTTGGGGATTGGCATCCTCTCTAAAGTCGGGATTATTTTTCTCGGAGCAGTGTTCCCTATATTGATCAACACGCGCGACGGCGTGAAGACCACGCCGCAAAACCTGCTCAACGCCGCCAGGAGCTTTGGCGCTTCGGAATGGCAGGTGTTTAGAACCGTGGTGCTGCCTTCCACTGTCCCGTTTATTCTTACCGGTCTGAGGCTAGGAGTAGGAAGGGGCATCGTCGGAGTCATGGTCGGAGAGCTTTACGCCGCCACCGCTGGCATTGGTTTCATGATCACCGTTGCCGGCGCAACCTTCCAGACGGATAAGGTCTTTGTCGGTGTTCTCATTTTTGCCCTAAGCGGGTTGATTTTAGTGGGTGTGCTCACTCGGGTAGAGAGCCGGTTTGACAAGTGGCGTCCGAAAGTCGGGGCTGCTGAATAGATCCGTGACCGTGTGAAGACCGGAAAGAAGGGACCTAGTCTGTAGCGCCAACAACAAAGTTCGCAAGCTTACGCGCCTAGGAATTTTCCCTACCTTGCCCCGTCTCTACTATCGCCGTTTTTGCTCGATCCTCCAGTTCCGACCGAGCGCCCGCTTCGTAGCATCTCGATCCCATTTTGCTTCCGTCTCGAAGCGCCCAAAGGATCAAGCGATGGAGGACAGAAATGAACGCGAAAAAGGAACACGAGCTTTTTGCCAAGGCTCTTGAGGCACACCTTGCGGCGGAGGTTAGAGTGGTGGAGAGATACAAGGCTTTCCTGGACAAGGTGGACGATGCCGGTCCCGTTCGCTTGCTTCTCAGCTGCATCGTCGTCGAAGCGGAGCAGCACCATGCTCTACTATGCGCCATGATGCAACTCTTGAAAAAACAGGAGGGGAATGGGGTAGATGAATTGAGAATAGCGCGAAACGAGGTTGCCTTTTGGACCCCGAGGCTTCGACAATACGAGCAGCGAATTGCCGCCGATTGTCTTTACTTGAAGAGTCAAGCCTGCTGGGACGGCGCGGAGCTCTTTGACGCTGTGTTGGAGGGGATGATCATGGATAGCAGGAAGCACGAGAAGCTGCTCCTGGCGATCGAAAAAATGGCTGCCCGCTGAATCGATGCACGTTGGGTTTCCGCTCAGTTCCGCTCGTGAGATTTTGCCATCCAGTCCCATACCTACGCGAACTCTCGGCTTGCTCACGCCGTAATACGGCGCCGGTTCTCGTCGCTCCTCGCCGGAGGCTCTCGCCGATTACGATCTTAGAGGTCGTTCCCCGAGTACGATTGATTGTAGGACTTATTGCAGAGCGGAAAATCCGGCACGATGTTCTTGAGCAGCGCGTAAGATAGAGAGTGCCAGTTCGCGAACGAGGGGTCCATGATCTTCACCCGATATAGTTTTCCCATCGCGTCCGCCATCAGCCAATGAACGACGGCGCCGCGCCAGCCCTCGACGACGGAAAAGGCCGGCTCGAACGGCGGGCATGCGTTGAGCAGAACCGAGAGCGGCCCCGAAGGCAGATGCTCGATGGCTTGCCGGATAATTCGCGCCGACTCGCGCGTCTCCGCCACGCGCACCAGAGTCCTGGCTTTGACGTCGCCGGACTCGAGCACCGGGACCTTGAACTCCAGTTCGCCGTAGGCGGCGAAAGGGTGATCGCGCCGAGCGTCGGTGTCGATGCCGGACGCCCGGGCGACGAACCCGAGCACGCCGTGATCGCGCGCCGTGCGCGCCGTCAATTGACCCGTGCCTTCCAGCCGGTCCGTCACCATCCTGTTCGCCAGCGTAATCTCGACGATCTCTTGAAAGTCCGTGAGCGCCGATTCGACCTCGCCGGCCAAGTCGAGATCGCGCGGCAGGTCCTGGACCACGCCGCCGGGAATCAAGCTGCCGCGCAGCAGGCGGTTTCCCGAAACCCGCTTGTTGAGCCGCAGCAGCCGCTCCCGGATACGAAAGCAGTGGGAATGCGCGAACGCAAAGCCGGTGTCGTTGGCGATCATCCCGAAATCGGCGACGTGGTTGTAAAGTCGCTCCAGCTCCAAAAGGATCACGCGGAGATAGCGCGCTCGCGCCGGCACAAGAATTCCGCTCAACGATTCGATCGCCTCGCAATATGCCAGCGTGTGGCCGATCGTAGTGTCTCCCGAAATACGCTCAGCCAACTCCACGCCCTCAAAAGGCGTTCGCCCCTCGAACAGTTTCTCAGTTCCCTTGTGCGTGAAATAGAAACGCGCCTTCATGTCGATGATGGTCTCGCCGACGACGCTGAAACGAAAATGGCCCGGCTCGATCACTCCGGCATGCACCGGACCGACCGGAATCTCGTAGACGCCCTCGCCCGCCACTTCCTGGAAGGGAAACGGCCGTCCGTCATCTGAGAATGCTCGCGGGCCCGCGTCTTTCCGGAGCGGGAAATAGTCCGTCGGCCAGAAACCATGGCGCACCAGCGGGCGCGGATCGGGGTGGCCCGCCGGCACGACGCCGAAGAGGTCGAAAATCTCCCGCTCGAACCTGGATGCCGGGTAGCAGAGTGTCCCCAAAGAGACGATCCGGGGATCCTCCGCTGTCGCAGGCGCCGCCGCGTCGACAAACCAGTTCTCCCGTCGATGCGCAAACAAGTAATGGATCTCGAAGCCGCCCCGGTCCTCACGGCGATCGTTTCCGACCATCAGCACGAGTTCGGCGCCGCAAGTCCGGCTCAGCGCTGCGAACAGGTCGCGGACGGCCGTTGGATCGACGCGGCAATGGATCTCGTTCGTTCGAGCGATCCGAATCACGGTCGCGCGTCCCGGCAGCGCTTGATTCAATGCGTTGATGATCAAACCCAATTCGTTCATGGCGCGGCGATCTCCACGACCTTACTCAGCAGCCGGCTGACCGGCGCGGGCAACGCCAATCCCAGCACCAAAAGAATCACGACGCATAATCCTATGGGCGCGAGCGCCCAGGGAGTCTGTTCGCCCGCCGAAGTCGACTTGGGCGGCGTGCCGTAAAGCATCCGGTTCAGATGGGTGACGAGCGCGATGAAAGCCACCACGAGCAGTGCGAGCACCGCGCCCATGAGCCACACCCGCCCGGCGGCAAAGCCCGCGCGCACGAGAGCATATTCGGAAATAAAAAGACCGAACGGCGGGAGCCCGGCAATCGCGAATATGCCCGCCGCAAAGAAGCCCGCCGTGACCGGCATGGTCCGGATCAAACCGGGCGTCTCGACGATCTCTGTTGACCGATAACGCTGTTGCACCCGGCCGGCGAGCAGAAACATCATCGACTTGGCCGCCGTATGATTGACCATGTGAAGCATCGCGGCGAATACCCCCGGCGGGCCGAGCGCCAACCCCAGGCAGGTGAGGCCGGTGTGTTCGATGCTCGAATAGGCCAGCATCCGCTTGTAGTTCCGTTGGCCGAGCAGGCTGAACGCCCCAATGGCGAGCGACAACAAGCTCAGCGCGATCAAGAGCCGATCCGTAAACGCGGGTCCCACGGCCGTATCGACGACGATCTTCCACCGAATGATCGCGTAGATGGCCACGGCCAGCAGCACGCCGGACATCATCGCCGAGAGCGCCGAGGGAGACTCGGAATGGGCGTCGGGCAGCCAGGTGTGCATCGGCGCGAGGCCGGCCTTGGTGCCGTAGCCGATCAGGATGAAGACAAACGCAAGTTTCAACACGGCGTCGTGCAGCAACGGCGCGGAGTGGAGAAGAGACGTCCAGTTGAGCGCGGAGGCCTGTTCGCCGGCGAGATTGACGAAGTCGAAATAGGCCAGCACCGTTCCCACGAACGCCAGGGCGATCCCGACCGAGCCGATCAGGATGTACTTCCACGACGCTTCCACCGAAGCCTTCGTCACGTGGAGGGGAACGAGCATCGCCGATGTGATCGTCGTCGCTTCGACGGCGACCCACATCACGCCGACGTTGTGCGCGGTCACCGCCAGCAGCATGGTGAACGTAAACAGATTCGAGAAAACGCGAAAGCTCCTGCGCTCCCGGTCGTCGTACCCGTCGTCGCGCGCCAAGCCGGGACCGAGCCAGGCCGCCAGCGCGGCGACAAAACCGATGCAAAGCGCGAGCAGAGCCGAAAGCCCGTCGGCTCGCAAAAACTCTCCAGGGCCTGAAGTCGGGACTTCCCCCTCCAGCGCGCGCGCTGAGAGCGCGAGCGCCGCCCCCAGCGGAACGATGGACGCCGCCGCGGCCAGCCAACCGGCCCAAGGGCGATAGGGTTTCACCAGCGCGGCGATTGCGGCCGCCAAGAGCGGCGGGAGCAGGAGCAGAACGAAGATCATTACGCGTCGTCTCCCATCAATGCTTCAGCCTTCCGAGTTGTTCCACATCGATGCTCTCGAAGGTTTCGCGGATGCGATAGACAAACAATTGCATCACCATGAAGCCGAGCAACAGGTCCAGAAAAACGCCGATCTCGACCACGAGTGGAATTCCGTAGGTTCCGAGGACCGCGAGCAGTGCGATGCCGTTCTCCAACATGAGAAAGCCGATCACCTGCGTCAGCGCTTTCTTCCGGCTGGCGATCACAAAGAGGCTCACGAAGATGAGGCCGAGCGCGAGAGGCATGCCCGCGCGGGTCGGCAAGTGGCTGAGCGCGACCAGCGGCCGACACACCGCATAGGCGAACAACACGAGCAAACCGGCGACGAGCAGCGAGGTCGCGGTATTGACATAGGGCTCAAGCTCCTGCTCGGCGCCGGAGGGCTCTTCCATGCGGCGCAACAGCCGGGGAATCAACCAGCCCTTCAACAGCAGCAGCATCGCCGCGACGAAATACAGCTCCGGGCCGCGCTCGAAGTAGGCGATCACCGCCACGATCGCCGCCAAAACCACCGACTGCCAGGCGAATGCGGTGGTGTAGGCATGGACACTCCGATGCCACAAAAGCATGAGCGCGAAAATCAGCGTGAGGCTCGATCCCAGCACGGCCAACTGTGAAAAAAGCGAGCTCATGTCCTATCTCAAAAGAAACGACGATGTGATCGCAAGCAAGGCCAGCACGAATGAGGCGGTGAGCAGCTCCGGCACCCGGAACAGGCGGAGCTTGGCCACCCGAGTTTCCATCACGGCGATCACGACGGCGAGCAGCACGAGCTTCAGCAGCAACGTGACGACCGCCCAGAAAAACGCCGCCGGCGTCAGCGCCGTCGCAATACCCCAGGGAAAAAAGAGATTGGCGAGAAGCGAGAGAAAGATGAAGAGCTTCAGCCAGGATGCCCATTCGAGCAGCGCTAGATACCGCCCCGAATATTCGAGAATCATCGCCTCGTGAATCATGGTGAGTTCAAGGTGTGTGGCTGGATTGTCTACGGGAAGCCGGCCGGTCTCGGCGACGGCGACGATAAAAAGCGCGGCAAAAGCCAGCAGGTGTCCCGGCGTCAGGACCGTCCAGGGATT
>JBGPGE010000043.1:0-33788 GCA_041483675.1 Binatia bacterium | reverse complement strand
GCTCCTCGGAGGTCAACATTTTACGGCCCTATCGCAAATGCTTCTCTTTCCCTTGCCGCGAGCTGATCGAGAAATGCCGCCGCTTCCGGCCGGGGCATCCGGTCCAGAAATCTCAATCCGAGCGGATCGATCCGGTCGCGGATCAAGGCGATCTCCGCCTGAGTGGGCGCTTCGGTTTCAGGGATAACGGAGGGAAGGAGCAGATCGAAGCCGGTGTTTTCTTTGACCTGATCGAGCGAGACGCCGGCGTGGAGCGACTGAAGGCGCATTTTTCCCGCGCCCTCGTCGAAGTCGAAAACTCCCAGGTTGCTGATGACCACTCCGGGCCTGCCCGCTTTCACCTCTCCGCTCTCGCGCGCCGGGCCGAATCCGACGGCGCAGACAAAGTCCACCCGCGGCACGAAGGTTCGTTTCGAATGGTCGATCACGTGGTAGTTCATGGAACTTAAATGGACGGAATCGTCCGGCAGGCCGCGCGCGCCGACCAGGGCCGCTTTGGGACGCGCCCAGGGGCCGATGGCGGAAATGTTGGCGTTGCCGTTCTGGTCGATCTGCGCGGGGCCGATCCAGACGAAAAACTTTTCCCGAAAAACCATGAGAAACAGCTCGCCCCAGCTCACGCGCGCCTTGGCGCTCTCTTTTCCCAGGAATTCGGTGTGAAACAGCGTCAGGGGCGCGCGGCTGTCGAAGTGATGAAGCCCGCCGGTCATGTCGATGAGATCCGGGTTGTGAAGCAGCTGCGCCAGTTTCACGGCGGCCATCGAGCAGAAGGTGGCGGCGCCGCCCACGATTTCGCCCTTCAACTCCCGCGCCATGCGGGAGATCAGCAGGTCTTCCAAGCTGTACTGGCCTTGTTTGTTCATCTGCGTGAGAACTCCTGGTGTCCTGCGTTACAGGTTCACTGACCCATTCGACTAAGCTTAGGGTCATGGTGAGGAAGCTCGAACCATGACAAAATCGGCTCCCTGTTTATCGTCATTCCCGCGCAAGCGGGAATCCAGGTGGGACGGTTCGCGAACCACCTCCACCTCAACCCCTGGATTCCGGCTCTCGTCAGCCTAAGGCTGACTCGGCCGGAATGACGGCTAGAACCGGTAACGAATTTATGAAACACCACTTTGGCCTTCTCTGACCGCCTGCGCCTTGCCGGCGAGATATTTTTTGTGTTCGAGAACCTCAAAGAAAGCATCCACGCGGTTTTTCATCTGCGCCTCGGAGAAATAGCGCGGGTCCTCCAGGTCGGATTCGAGCATCAGCGTCGGGATGTTGAGGGTCTTGGAAAAATACTCCCGCATGTCGCCGTGGCCGACCGAGAAGAGGCGGCAACTTTTCACCGAATGAATGATCAGCGCGTCCGCCGACCGCTCCGTGACGTAGCGCCGCAAGAGCTCGTATCTCTGGTCGAGGCCGCGGTTGGTGAAGATGCGGATCGGGTACTCCGCCAGGCTCTCGAGCGGCCGCTCGGGATCGTGGAGGAAATCCGGCGGCTGGGGTGTGGTGTAGGTCGCGCCCACGGCGCACGCGCCCCATTTGCTGAACAGGTCGCGAAAGGTGCGGAAGTAGGGATAGGGCGGGGCCGACTCCACCACGATGCGAAATTTTTCCTCGGGAAGAGGACCGATCTTGAGCCGCACCCGCTCCTCGAATTCTTTCTTGGCGGTCTGGAAAAACTCGACCCCCTCGCGAGTGCCGCGAAACACGACCATCGGCCCCATCAGCGTGATGCAGTCGAAGTAGTCGTCGTAAGGGGAGGGGATGTTTTTGGTCAGCTCTTTGATCTCAAGCCAGAGCCGCTCGACCTCGCGCGCGTAGGTGAGCCGCTCGCGCAGCTCATCGTAGTCCAGCTTTTTCCCGCTCATCTTCTCGCAGATGCCGATCACCTCTTTGAGCTGGCTCACGACGTAGTCGATGTCCTCCGGGCAGGGATCGTTGCCGCTGCGGATAAAGGGGACGTCGATGACGTAGAGCGGAGCGCCGGTATAGGCGGCGATGTGCTCGAACCACTTGATGTAGACGTTGCAACCCGAAAAACAGCTGAGAACCAGCGTCGGCTGGGGGAGTTTGGTTCCGAGAGAGCTGACGTTGCCGTCAAAGAAAGCCCCCACGTCGGCCTTTACGTAGCTGCACACGTCGGTGGAATAGCCCCGCTCCTCGGCGATCTGGATGTACGGGAGAGACTGCTTGCGAATGGCCAACTGCAGCGCGTTCAGCTCGGGATAGACCTGATGAATGCCGAGGCAGCCGAGCAGCATGGAGAGATTGCTTCCCGCCACCAGCAGGCAAGCCGTGGGCTCATGGTTCTCCGCCGCCTGCTCCAGCTCCGCCATCCAGCGGGCCATGAGCGCCTTTTGCATCTGGTGAATTTTACCCTGATACTGAGGCTGGACTTTTTTCTCTGTCGATTGTTTATCCATAAACGTGTTTGTTCACTGTCCCCTTCGGGGATGGTGCGAACCCCTCACCTTCAGGCGAACCAAAGAAGCGTCACTCCCGCGCACGCGGGAGTCCAGGCTAATGTAGGGGCGCGATTCATCGCGCCCTTCTGGATTCCCGTTTTCACGGGAATGACGTGGGAGACGAAATGTCGCATCTCTATACGTTCTCAAAGTCGGCGTCGATCCAACAGCCATCGAATTCCTCGCCCTGCTTCAATCGAACAAAATCGATTCCACGAAGGTTTCGATCTCGGTCCTGAGTTTGTCGAAGGTCCACATCTTTTCTTCGAACTCCAACATCACGTGCGGGATCCCTTCTCTCTCCAGAGCGTCTTTGAACAGGGGATAGTCCAGCAGCGCCGGCTCGCAGAACTTGGCGATGCAGAAAACCACCGCGGTCGCCTGGGCTTGTCTGGCCCGCTCGATTAACCGTTCGGATCGCGGCCTGCGCCAATCGTGGCTGACGGAAGAATAACGCGATCGGTCGATGTAACTTTCCGCCAGGGCGCGGATCGGGTCGCCGTCGAGCGGGATTTCCCGCTCGAACCAGCGTCTCCCCAACAACAGGTCGTCGTCGATGATGTAGCAGCCAGCCTCGTCCAACGCCTCGAGCAGCTCGACGGGCGGCTGCTCGCAGAACGAGCCTTCGAGGATGACGCGGATCTTGTCTCGCGGCCTGGCGCGTCGCTTCGGGATCTCTTCCAGCGCCGTGCGCAGTATCGACGAATGCTCCTCGGGCGGAAGCGCGCTGCCGACCCGGATCAATTGATAGGCCTCCGGTGTGGAAAGGAGATGGGGAGATTCGGCCTTGATCTTGTAGAGGCGCTGGATCAAAGCCCGGTTTTCATTGTAGGCGTGGATGCTCCGCTTGAAATTCTCCTCGCTCATGCGCCGGCCGTTGGCCTCTTCGAGCACGTGGCAGATGCGCTTCAACTCGCTGATTAAATAAACGACCGCCGACGGAGAGCTCGGGTTCTGCGGAAAATGGATGTATTCGACGAACCGGTCGGAGGAAAAGTTGCGCTTGAAGACGTAGCAGAGATTTCTCGCCGCGTCGCAGATTGAGTGGAAAAAGATCCCGTCAAGCAACTGAAGCTCTCCCCGTAGGGCCAGTTCCGTGGTGCTTTTGACGATTGAGCAAACGAAAGAGCCGAAGTAGGAGTCGGCGCGCTCGATCTCGATTTTGTTGCCGCCGCCCATGACGCCGACGGGCAGCATCCCATTGCCGTAGATCAACTCCAGCGGGCTGTAAACCGGGAAGTAGCCCGCCGCTTTTCCCCCGGTCTTTTCTTTCCACCGTTGGATTTCCTGCCAGGGATGCTCTTCGAGAATCTCCCGGCACTGGGCAACGAGACCGTCAAAGTCCATCTTCTGCGCCTTCCTTAAAGCCCGCCTGGCGATCGACTATATTGACTGATCGAAAAAAGAGAGTTCAGCAAGTTGCATGCCATCCCTCATCCCTCGTCCTTCATCCCTTCTTCATATGTACTGCCCGCCGTCGACTTTGATCACTTCTCCGGTAATGTACGCCGCCCGTTCGCTGCACAGGAACGCAACGAGACGAGCCACGTCTTCAGGAGTCCCGAGCCTCCCCAAAACGGTTTCTTTGAGCGCGTCGTCTTTGGCCTGTTGCGGGAGCGCGTCGGTCATTTTCGTGCGGATGTATCCGGGAGCTACGGCGTTGACGTTCACGCCGGAACTTCCCAGCTCTCGCGCCAGCGTCTTCGTCAGACCGATCAGTCCCGCTTTCGCCGCTGAATAGTTGGCGAGGCCCCACTGGCCTCTCAGTCCGTTGACCGAGGAGATATTGACGATCTTGCCGCCCTGTTGCCCCCTGAAAATCGGCCCGGCAGCGCGCGCGTAGTTGAACGCCCCCTTGAGATTGACCGCCAGAACCCGGTCCCATTCCTCTTCGCTCATCTTCCAGCTCACCCGGTCTAAATTGATGCCGGCGTTGTTGACCAGGATGTCGAGCCGCCCAAGGGCGGCGACGGCTTCAGCGACGACTTTCTGGGCGCGATTAAAATCAGAAACATCCGCCGGGAAAAAGGAAGCCCTTCCGCCGAGTCCCGTAACCGCTTTGAGAATCTCTTCCGCGTCCGGCGTCGGTTGAAGATCGCAGATCGCGATGTCGGCGCCGCTGCGCGCCAGCTCCAACGCAATCGCCGCTCCGATGCCGCGCGAGCCTCCCGTTACGAGAGCGACTTTTCCTTGAAGCTCCATCCAGACTTTCCCGGTTTTTAGCTTTCCGGTTTCGACTCTTGAGTGAACTCAGAACCCAACAAACTCAATGAACTCAACAAACCCAATGAACTCAACGAACCCAACCAACTCAACTAACTCAACTAACTCTTCTCCTGGCCGGCGGCGCTTTTCTCGACGTAGGCGTTAAATGTCTCCGCCGATCTCGCGTGGCCGAGATATTCCTTCAGACGGCCGAAGTCGGCCGGGTAGTCGGGATAACAGGAGGTGAACCCCGCTCCTCCGGGCGCTTCGACGACCTTGGAGGTCCAGAGTTTGAGAATCGCGGTGTCGGCGAAGCTGTTCTCGATCGTCTGCGCGTCGACGATTTTTTCCGCCGACATGATGGTTTTCTTAGCGGCCTGGGCGCAGAGCGGATCGAGAAAACGGTCTCCCAGGATCTGGCCGTAGCCCGTCGGATCGGCTGAATTGACGTGGATTAGGGCCACATCCGGCCGGATCGCTTTCACCGCGATCAGCTTTTCCCCTTCGAAGGGCGAGACGAATTCCTGGATATTGGAATTGACGCGCAGGAGATCGCTGCCGAGGCCCGAGCGCACGGGCATAAAAGGAATGCCCCGCGCCCCCGCTTCTAACGCGGAGATCATGATAAACTCGGAACCCTCGACGAACTCCGCTTTGCTTTCTTCTCTCGCCCGGCGGAAATTCGGTCCCGGCCCGCCGAAGTCGAAACCGACATAGGCGTAAAACAATTTTTTTACCCGCCCAGCGCCGAGCAGCAGATCGACGTCCGGCCCGCCGAGCACGCTGACCACGGTGAGGTCGCGGATGCCGGCTCTAATCACCTCTTCAACCAACGCCATCGGCTTGCGCACCAGGCCGCCGCCGCCGATGGCGATGGTGTCGCCGCTGCGAATCTCTTCGCGGACATCTCGGAGCTCTATGACTTTGTTCATTCCGGTTAGGAACTATCAATTTCCATGCCACGCGGCCGGATCGAGATCCCTATAGAGTCGCGCTTTCGAGAGCGTCCGCATTCTCAAGGGCAATAAAAAGCGCGCTGTTTTTCCAAGCCGTAAGAAAAGAAAGCTTTCCGCTCCTTCGCCTTTCAATGAGAAGCTTGCGGGTCCGCGCGGGAATCGCTGGCATAGTTTATGCAACCCTCCAACCGAATATGTTTAAGGCGTGCGTTGACGTCGGTGGGACTTTTACCGACTGTCTGATTTTGGACGAGCGGGGCAACTTCACCGAGTTCAAAGTCTCGACCACGCCGCAAGATCCATCCCTCGGGCTGGTCAATTCTCTGGAGAAAGCGGCCAAGTTTTATGGCCGGCCGGTAGAGAAGTTCTCGTCCGAGATCGAGCTGCTGGTTCACGGCACGACGCTCGCCACCAACGCGCTTTTGACCGGCAACATCGCCAAGGTCGGAATGCTCACCACCAAAGGCTTTCGCGACGTCATCCATATCCGGCGCGGCTTTAAGAACATCCGCACCTCGATGTTCAACGTCTTCATCCCGCCCTATCGCCCGCTGGTGCCGCGCCGCTTGCGGCTGCCGGTGGAAGAGAGAACGCTGCACACCGGAGAGATCCGCGCTCCATTAAACGAAGCCGAGACCCGCGCCGCCGTCGAGACTCTGGCCGCCGAGGGGGTGGAGGCGGTGGCCGTCTGTTTTTTGCACTCGTACGCCAATCCGCAAAACGAGAGCCGGGCCGCCGCCATCTGCCGCGAGCGGCTCGGCGGCGCCTACGTCACCGCGTCGCACGAGGTCCTTCCCGTCTGGCGCGAGCACGAGCGGTTCAGCACCACCGTGGTCAGCGCCGCCATCGGGCCGGTCACCTCGAAGTACTTGAACGTCCTGGAGGAGCGGCTCAGCGCGGCCGGTTTCGGCGGGACATTGCTCATCGTGCAAACCGATGGATTAGTGCAGTCGGTGGAGCAGGCGCGAAAAAAGGCGGTCTCGCTAATCGCGTCCGGCCCCGCCGCGGCGCCGCAAGCCGCGATTTTTTGCGGCAAATTGGCCGAGCGCCCGAACCTCATTTCGATCGACATGGGGGGAACGAGCCTGGATGTCGCGCTCGTGCTCAACGGCGAAGTCAATCACACCACGGAAGGTTGGGTCGGAGACGAAAGAGTCGCGATCAAGATGGTGGACGTGCAGAGCGTCGGCGCGGGCGGCGGGAGCAAAGCCTGGATCGATTCGCTGGGGCTGCTTCGCGTCGGGCCCGAAAGCGCAGGCGCCGAGCCGGGGCCGGCCTGTTACGGCAGAGGAGGCGAAGAGCCGACGGTCACCGACGCCGATCTCATCTTAGGATATGTCCCTCACGACTATTTTCTTGGCGGCGAGCTTCAGCTCAATGTGTCGCTGGCCGAGAAAGCTGTCGGAAAAGTCGCCGGCCCGCTGGGCATGCAGGTCGGCGAGGCGGCGCAAGCGATCTTCACCACGGTCAATTCGCTGATGGCCGATCGCATCAGCGAGATCTCCACCAAGCGGGGAAAGGACGTGCGCGATTTCGCCCTCGTCGTCGGCGGTGGCGCGGGGCCGGTGCACGGCGCCCATCTGGCCGAGTTGTTGGGCATTCCCGCCGTCATCGTGCCGCGCTTCGCTTCGCTCTATAGCGCGTTCGGCATGTTCGCGATGGACATCGGACGCGACTACGTGCGCTCCTACGTTACGCCGGCGGAGGCGCTCGATGTCGCCGCGGTCGACAGGTTGTACCGGGAGATGGAAGCGCAAGCGGCGGCGGACCGCGCGGCGATGGGGCTTGCGGCCGATGAAACGACGCTCATCAAGACCGCCGACATGAGATACGCCGGGCAGTTTCACGAAGTGGAAGTGCGCGGATCCGCCAACGGCCGGCTTACCGCGGGAGATATTCAGGCTTTGCAGCAGGCGTTTCATAAGCGCCACGACGAGCTTTACACCTTCTCGATGCCGTTTCGTCCGGTGGAATTTCTCAACTTCCGGCTGAAGGCGGTTTTTCGCAAGGCGGAGCTGGCGTTGCGCCGCATCGCGCAGGGGACGGGAGATCCTTCGTCCGCGTTCAAGCGAAAACGGCAATGCTTTTTCAAGGAGCTGGGAGGCTACGTCGATACGCCGTCCTACGTCGGCGAGAAGCTCAGGGCGGGTGACGCGATTCCCGGGCCGGCCCTGATCGAAGAAAAAACCACGACGGTGGTGGTTCCCAAGGCGTTTACCTGTCGCGTGGACCCGTTCCAAAACTACATCCTGACCCGGGGATAAAAAATGGACCACGCCATCGATCCGATCACGCTGTCTACGGTCTGGCATTCGATGCAAAGCGCCTGCCGCGAGGTGCGGCACGTCATCGACCGGACCTCGCAGAACTTTTTAATCGCGCAGCTCCACGACGTCTCCGCCGGAATCTGGGACGCCAGGGCCAGGACCATCGCGATCCCCGCCGGATTGCCGGTGCAGTTCATGGCCGCCAAATTTTCCATCAAGGCGATCCTCGACAAATTCGCCGGCCGCATCTACCCCGGCGACGTCTTCTTGACCAACGATCCCTACAAGGGCCACTGTTGTCATCTGCCCGACTGGGGATTTTACCGTCCGGTATTTTACGGCGACGAACTGCTGTTCTTTACGCTCGCGCGCGCGCACCAGATGGACACCGGCGGCTCCTACCCCGGTGGTTATTTCCCCAACGGCTACGACATCCACGCCGAGGGGCTCATTATCCCGCCCGTCAAAGTTTTCGAGCGCGGTGTCGAGCGCGAAGACATGTTCGATCTCATCTGGAACAACGTCCGCTGGCCCGAAGGCGTGCGGGTGGACAACTATGCGCTGATCGCGGCGACCAAGATCTGCGAGCAGAGAATTTTTGGCTTGATCGAAAAGTACGGCAAAGAGACGGTGCTCGGCTGCGTCGAGGAGATGCTCGCCAGGACGGAAAAGGCGGTGAGGGAGGAGATCCGCAAGATGCCCGACGGCGTCTATACCGGCGAGTCGGCGACGGACGACGACGGCTCGGAGCTGGGCGTGCCCGTGTGGGTCAAGTGCAAGCTCACCATCAGCGGCGATCACATGTCGGTGGACTTCACCGAGAGCGACAAGCAGAGAAAAGGGTTCGTCAACAACGTATTCGCTTCCACTTACAGTAATACGCTCGCCTCGGTGTTTCTGTTTCTCGATCCGGCTCTCTCGGACTACCACAACGAGGGCAGCATGACTCCGATCCAGCTGGTCACACAGGAAGGCTCGGTGGTCCATGCGCGTTACCCCGCCACGGTCGGCGCCTCGCCGGTGAACGTCGGCACGCAGATCATGGAGTCCGTCGTCATGGCGATGTCGAAGGCGATGCCGAAGCGCTCCGTCGCCGCCTGGGGGCGGCACTACTCTCATTTCATTTACGGCTTCGATCCCCGAATCAACCAGCCTTACGTCCAGGTGCTCTTCGAGCCCGACGGCGGGTCGGGCGCGGTGTACGGCTACGACGGCTACGAGGGCGTCACGATGCTGGTGACGCTGGGCGAGGCGGTCAAAGGGGACGTTGAGACGATCGAGGTCCGCTTTCCCTGGACGGTGGAGAAGTACGAGTTCGCGCCCGACTCCGCGGGCGCGGGCCGGTGGCGCGGGGCGTCGGGAATTCATTGGGAGATGGTCAACCACGGCAGCCCCGCCGGCATGAGCACCGGCAACGCCGAAGGAGAGACCGTGCACGGCCTCGGCGCTTTGGGCGGCCTGCCCGCGCCGTTCAACCAGGCCCATATCCGCCGCAACGGCGAGACGCTGCCGCTTCGCGCGCATCGGATCTATTCGCTCTCTCCGGAAGACCGGGTGGTCAAAGTCACCGGCGGAGGAGGCGGCGTCGGCCCTCCGTTTGAGAGAGAGCCGGAGAGGGTGCGGGAAGACGTTCGAGACGGATTTGTCACGATCGAGAGCGCAAAAGAGATCTACGGCGTCGTGATCGACTCTCAGACCCGCGAGTTGGACCTCAAGGCCACGGCAACGTTGCGCCGCGCGAAGCAAAGGCCGGCTGCGGCCTAGTTTCCCGTTGGAAATATGTTTGCCGCGTATAGGGAAAAGTTCACCTGGAGCGGCGTCCTTTTGACGGGGATCACCGCCGTCGTGATCTATCTCACTTTGGTCCCGATCGGGATGGCAGTGTACGGCAGCCTCCAGGACGGCCCGCCGGGGACCGGCAGCTCTTTCACGCTGCACAACTACGTCCGAGCCTTCAACCATCCGATCCTCTACAAGTCGATCGTCAACTCTCTCATCTTCGCTCTGGGCGCCGGCACGCTGGCTTTCACGATCGGTTGTCTGCTGGCCTGGGTGACCGAGCGGACCAACGCGCCGCTCAAAGGCGTGATCTACACCGCGGTCTTCATCCAGATCATGACCCCGGGGATTCTCGAAAGCATCTCCTGGGTGCTGCTCTTGAGTCCCCAGATCGGCCTCATCAATATTTACGCCAAGTCGCTCTTCGGTCTCAGCCAGCCGCCGTTTGACGTCTATACGATGACCGGAATGATCTGGGCCTTCGGCGTGAGCTCCTACACGGTGCCGTTTCTGCTCATGGCCGCGGCGTTTCGCTCCATGGATCCGTCCCTCGAAGAAGCGGCCTTCGTCGCGGGCTCGAGCAACCTGCAGACCGTGCGCCGGATTACGTTAAAGCTCATGCTGCCGTCGATGCTCGCCACCTGGCTGATGCTCTTTATCCGCGGGATCGAGACGTTTGAAGTTCCCGCCATCCTCGGACTCCCCGCCGGCGTGATCCTGCTGGCGACCGAGGTCTATCTGATGACCCGCGAAGTCCCGACCGATTTCAATCTCGCCGCCACGTTCTCGATGGTGTACATGGCGGTCGCCATGCTGGGGCTCTATATCTATTTCCGCGCCACGCGCTATGCGGAGAGGTTCGCGGTCATCACAGGCAAGGGATTCAAGCCCCGCGTCATGAACCTCGGCCCGTGGCGCTTTCCCGTGGGCGGGGCCTGTCTGCTGCTATTGACTCTGGTCGGGTTCCTGCCGCTCGTGGTGATCGTCTACACTTCGCTCCTCCCGTTTTACGCGCCGCCCTCGACCAAGATGTTCGGTCTGATGTCGCTGGACAATTACCGCCAGCTCTCGCAGCAGGGCGGCGTCTACACGGCTTTCCGAAATAATCTGGTGGTCGGGATGGCGAGCGCCAGCCTGGCGGTTTTTTTTACCGCCGTGATCGCCTGGATCGTCCATCGCACGCCGGTCCGCGGACGAAAATTGCTGGATGTTTTGACGTTTTCTCCGATCGCCTTTCCCGGCGTGGTCTTCGGCCTCGCCCTGATGTGGCTCTACCTGACCATTCCCGTTCCGGTCTACGGCACGCTATGGATCCTGCTCATCGCCTACGTGAGCAAGTACATGCCGGTCAGCATGCGCGCGTGCAGCGCCGCGGTGATGCAGGTGAACAAAGAGCTCGAAGAGGCCTCCAACGCGAGCGGCGCCTCATGGTGGACGACGTTTAGAAGGATTCTCGTCCCGTTGATTCTTCCCGGGATGTTCGTCGGGTGGGCCTATGTTTTGTCTCTCACGTTTAAAGTCCTGTCGCTTCCGGTTCTTCTCGCCCACGCGGGGACGGAGGTCGTGCCGGTCTTGATCTTCGACCTCTACGAAGGCGGGCAGTACACGGTTCTCAATGCGTTGGGGGTGGGGGTGATCCTTGTGGTGACGGCGATCAGTTTGACGGCGCGAACGATCAGCCGCCGCTACGGTTTGGAACAGTTTGAATAGCGTCCGCTCGGGAGGGTTTATGGCGATTAAAGATCTCAGAGGCTTCATGTCCGTTTTGGAAGAGCACGGCGAGCTGGTGCGCGTGAAGGCGGAGGTCGACTGGAACCTCGAGCTGGGAGGCATCCTCAGGCGGATCTACGACAAGGGCGCGCCGGCCGCGCTGTTCGAAAAGATCAAAGACTACCCGAAGGGCATGCGCATCCTCGGCGCCCCGATGGGCCGGGGCCATACAACGATCTATTCGCGCCACGCGCTCGCGCTGGGGCTCAAGCCCGACGCGAGCTACGGCGAGATCTTGAAGACCTACGTCGAGCGGAAGAACAAACCGCTCAAGCCCGTGCTGGTGAAGAACGCTCCCTGCAAGGAAGTCATTCTCAAAGGGGACGACGTGGACCTCTTGAAATTTCCAGTTCCCTTTATCCACGAGGGCGACGGCGGGCGTTTCATCGGAACCTGGCACGCGGTGATCTCGCGCGACCCCGAAGAAGGGTGGACGAACTGGGGAATGTACCGGATGATGGTTCACGACCGCAACACGACCGGCATGCTCATCCCGCCGATCCAGCACATGGGGCGCATGTATCAAAAATGCGAGGCTATGGGCAAGCCGCTCGAAGTCGCCGTGGCGCTCGGCACCGATCCCGCCACCGCCATCGTCAGTTGCGCCATGCTGCCCGACCGGGTCGAGGAGCAGGACGTGGCCGGAGGGTTGCTGGGCGAGCCGATGGAGCTAATCAAGTGCGAGACGGTGGATCTGGAAGTTCCGGCCAATGCCGAGATCATTCTCGAAGGCTATATTTCTCCGGGAGAGCGCCGCACGGAAGGACCGTTCGGCGAATACATGGGATTCGAGGCGGGGCGGTCCGGGCCGCGGCCGGTTTTTCACGTGACCTGCATCACGCATCGCAAAGATCCGATCCTGGCCGTCTCCAACATGGGGATGCCGATCCACGAGAGCCAGGTGGTGATGGGGATCACCATGGCGGGCGACATCTACGACGAGCTAACCAAACAAGGGCTGCCCATCAAAATGGCCTATATGCCGCCGTACGGCGTCACGCACATGATCGCCGTCTCGACACAGACTCCTTATATGAATTTCGCCAAGCGCGTGGCCCACTCGATCTGGGGGACCAAGGCGGGAAGCATGGTCTATTACGTCATCGTCTGTGACGCCGATGTCGATGTGACCGACTTCAACCAGGTGATTCATTCGATCGCCACCAAATGCCACCCGTCGCGCGGCATCTACCAGGTGCCGCACGCGCCGAGCTACGCCTACATGGTTCCGTTCTTGAACGACAAGGAGCGTCCGATCGGCGACGGCGCCTACGCGTTGTTCGATTGCACCTGGCCCAAGGACTGGCCCAAGGAGACGATTCCGGTCAGGTCCTCTTTCGATGTCCTCTGGCCCAAGGAGATTCAGGACAAGGTGGTGAGGCGGTGGGCGGAATACGGCTTCGCCAAGGACTGAGCCATGAAGCCCGCTCAATTTGATTATTTCGCTCCCGCGAAAATTAGGGACGCCCTCGCGCTGCTTGAGGAGTATAAAGACGAGGCCAAGATTTTGGCCGGCGGCCAAAGCCTCATGCCGCTGCTCAACATGCGTCTCGCGCGCCCGCGGGCGCTGATCGATATCAACCGCATCGTGAGCCATTCCTACATTCGCCAAAAGAACGGCGCCCTCGCCATCGGCGCTCTCACCCGCCACTGGGAGATCGAAACATCGCCGCTCGTGCGGCAGAAGTGCCCGGTGCTGGCGGAGGCGGTCGCGTGGATCGGCTATCCGCAGATTCGCAACCGGGGCACGATGGGGGGCTCGCTCGCGCATGCCCATCCCGCGGCCGAGCTGCCGGCGGTGGTGACGGCGCTGAGGGGAGAACTCAGGATCATCGGCCCGGCGGGAGAGCGGACGGTGAAGGCGGAGGAGTTTTTTCAAGGATTTTTCACCGTGGCGCTTGAGCCGAACGAGATTTTGAGCGAAGTGCGTCTTCCTCTCTGGCCGGCGAGCGCGGGATTCTCGTTTAAAGAGTTCAACCGGCGCCACGGCGACTTCGCCGTCGCCGGCGTCGCCGCTCTGATCTCGCTCAACGAGAGGAAAGAGTGCGCCGCGAGCAGCATCGTTCTGGCGGGCGTGAATCCGACGCCGCTTCGAGCGCAGCGTTCGGAGGCGTTGCTGAACGGGCAAAAGTTGAGCCGGGAGACGATCGAAAAAGCGGCGGCGCTCGCCGCGGAGGACTGCGACCCGCCGTCGGACGTCCACGGCTCGGCCGACTACCGCCGCGAGCTGGTCAAGGTCATCGTCCGCCGGGCCTTGGAAGAGGCGTCAGCAAGAGCAATGCAAAATGAAAAGTGAAAAATGCAAAATGAAGACTAAAAATTTGCACTTTGCATTTTGCAATCTGCAATTTGCATTGGTGGGGGGTTTGTAGCCATGGCACAGCGATATCCGATCAAAGTAAACGTCAACGGTATCACCTATGAGAAAACCGTCGAAGCGCGAACGCTGCTGGTCGATTTTCTGCGCGAGGATCTCGCACTCACCGGGACCCATGTGGGGTGCGAGCAAGGAGCTTGCGGCGCCTGCACGGTCATCATGAACGGCCGGACGGCGCAGTCTTGTCTCATGCTCGCCGTTCAAGCTGACGGTGCGGAGATCCTGACCGTCGAGGGGCTGGCCGACGGCGCGGCGCTCCATCCGATCCAGCAGGCTTTTCTGGACAATCACGCCCTCCAGTGCGGCTTCTGCACGCCCGGCGTCCTGCTCTCCGCCCACGCGCTGCTCAAGGAAAACTCCCATCCGACGGAAGAGGAGATCCGTCTCGGAATATCCGGCCATATCTGCCGCTGCACCGGCTACGTGAACATCGTTAAGGCAATTCAAGTGGCGGCGGAGAAGGGGGCGGAAAACAGGTAAGGCGTAAGGCGTGAGGGGTAAGGCGGAAAAATAAGTTAGACTTCGCGTCATTCCCGTGCAAACGGGAATCCAGAACCCCCACTAAATCTCCCCCTTGCTAAGGGGGAGACAAAGAGGGGGTAAGGACTTCCGTGTTCGCGGGAGTGACGAATTGCCTTTTTTCGTAGAGGGCGTGATGAAAACAGTTGTCGCGACGTTCATCTGTCTGCTCTCGTTCCTAAGTCCGGGCTTCGGCGCCGAGAACGCCGAGACGCTGTTGTCCCAGCTTAACAAACTGCCTGCGGCCGAGCGGCAGCAGAAGCTCCTCGACGGAGCGAAGCAGGATCGGGAGGTTTCGGTCTACGCCAGCTTCACCGAAGCCAACAATCTCGGCAACGCCTTTCGCAAGCAGCATCCCTCCGTCGCGGTCAATATCCGGCGGCTCGGCGGCGGACGCTTGCTGGATATTACGCTCACGGAGTTCCGGGCGGGCAAGCATCTCGTGGACGTTTTTATCGGCGGCTCGACCTCGGGCCGGCCGCTGGTCGAGGCGGGAACGATCGCGCGCTATGTCTCGCCGGAGCGGGCGTTTTTGGATTCGCATTTCAAAGACGAAAAGGGCTACTGGACCGCCTTCTTTTCGCGCCATCTGGTCTTTGCTTACAACACCGCTTCGGTCCCTGCAGCCAAGCTGCCGAAGACATATTTCGATCTCCTGGACCCGTGGTGGAAGGGCAAGCTCGCCATCGACGACCATCCGGGAAACTGGCTGGCCGGGATGATCAAAGCCTACGGAAAAGCAAAAGCCGCCGAAATGTTACGTGGGCTGGCCAGGCAAAATCCTAAAATTATCCGGGGCAGGACGCTGAAAGTGCAACTCATGGCCGCCGGCGAATTTTACGCGGCTGTCGACCAGACCGAAGAAAGCGTCATCGAGATGAAAAAGAAGGGCGCGCCGGTGGACTATGCCCTGCTGGAGAATACGCCGGTGCTGACCAATCCGGTGCTGCTCGCGAAAAACGCGCCCCACCCCTACGCGGCGGCGCTGTTCGTCGATTACCTGCTTTCGAGCGCGGGCCAGCAGGCGGTGGTGGATATCGACTACGTGCCGACGCGGCAAGGACTTAAACCCAAGGATCGCGAGCTGGCGGAACGGGCTTCGAAGGCGAAACTGGTTTTCTTCGACCTGGACTGGTACGGCGAACACCAACAGGAAGTCAATGACCTGATCAAGGAGAATCTCAGGCCGAATCGGTAAGTCATTTGTTCAAGTTGTTCAAAAGGTTCAAGTGGTTCAAAAACACTGTAACCACAAACAGTGAAAGGCTCATGCCATGCCGCGACTAAAAAGTTGTCTCATCCTGGCCGCCGCTCTGTTGTTTCTGTCCCCTGGCCCGCTCTTCGCCCAGCAGAACGCGGATGAGATCTTGATTGCTATCAACAAGCTCCCGCCCGCAGAGCGGCAACAGAGACTCGTCGATGGGTCGAAGAAAGAAAAAGAGCTGATGGTCTACACGGTCTTGACCCTCACCGACTTCGACCAGCTCCAGCGAGCCTTCAACGTAAGGTATCCCCACATCCAGGTGAAGCGCTTGCGCCAGGGCGGCGGCAAGCTGTTCGACTTCCTTATGAACGAGTACAGAGCGGGGAAAAATCTCGTCGACGTTCTAACCGCCGGCGAGACCATCACCTACCCGCTTATCAAAGAGGGATTGATCGGCCGCTACGCTTCTCCCGAACGGCAAGCCTTCGCTCCTGAGTATAAAGACAAGGAAGGTTACTGGACCGCATACTTCGCTTACCGCTGGGTCTTCGGTTTCAACAGCGACCTGATTCCCGCAGGCCGGATTCCCAAGAGCTACTTCGATCTCCTCGATCCCTACTGGAAAGGCAAGCTCGCCATCGACACCGATCCGCATTCGTGGATGATCGGCATCATCAAGGCCTACGGCAAGGAAAAGGCCGTCGATTATTTCAAGAAGCTGGCCGGCCAGGGATTGCGCACGTATAAAGGACGAACGCTCCGGGCCCAGCTCATGGCGGCGGGCGAGTTCCCGGCGTCGGTCGAGCAGGAGGTGAGCAAGCTGGTCCAGATGAAGCGTCAGGGCGCGCCGTTGGACTACCGCTATCTTGAGAACACCCCCTCGACGTTGACGCCCGTCGCGCTGGCGCGCGCCGCGCCGCATCCCCACGCGGCGGCGCTTTACATCGACTTCGTACTCTCCGAAGAAGGACAGAAGGTCCTGGCCGAGCTCGCCTACGTGCCCGCCCGCTCCGGCCTGCGCCCCAAGGATTCGGAGTTGGCCGAGCGCGATCGTCAAGCGAAGATCGTGGCGATGGATACGGAAGCGACATTTGTTTGGCGGAAAGAAGTTCTTACCCTGGCGGACCAGATATTTACGCCGTGGCGAAGGTGAGAAAAAACGTGAGAGCGTAAGGCGTGAGGGGATCGGCTTGTAGGAGGAATGATGGCTGTTGCAGAAACTGACGTTCGCGCTCATGCCCGGTGGTTCGGCACGCCGGTCAAGCGCAAGGAAGATCCGCGGCTGCTGACCGGCCGGGGGCATTACGTGGCCGACATCAGTCTGCCACGCACGGTTCACTGCGCCTTGCTCCGCAGCCCTCACGCCCACGCGCGAATTCACCGCATCGACGTGAGCAAGGCCAAAGCGCTCCCCGGCGTCGTCCTTACGCTTACGGGAGAGGAATTGGCTCAAGCGACCAACCCGCTCCCTTCGGTTTTCAGTCTCGGCAACAAGCCGGCCCCCTTTCTCGACTACCCGATGGCCGTCAAAAAAGTCCGCTATGCCGGCGAGCCGGTAGCGGCCGTGGTGGCGACGGATCGTTACCTGGCCGAAGACGCGCTCGAATTAATCGACGTCGAGTACGAGCCTCTCCCGGTGGTTACGGATGTCGAGGAGGCGACTCGCCCCGACGCGCCGCTGCTGTTCGAAGAGATGGGAACGAACGTCACGTGGCATGGCACTTTTCCCTACGGCGAAGTGGAGCGCGCCTTTCGAGAGGCTGACCGGATCGTCAAGCGACGGCTCTACTTTCACCGGTACAGCTCGACGCCGATGGAGACCTTCGGCGGGGTCGCGAGCTACGATCCGCCGAGCCAGTTACTCACGATCTATTCCAACCTCCAGATTCCCGCCATGCTGCATCCCTTCATGAGCTACAGCTTGAAAATCCCCGGCAACCGGTTGCGGCAGGTGACCGGCGATATCGGCGGAGGATTCGGCATCAAGTGCGCCGTCTATGCCAACATGATTATTCTGGGCGCGCTCTCGATGCGGCTCGGCCGGCCGGTCAAGTGGATCGAGGACCGGCGCGAGCATCTTCTTGGGAGTGCGCACGGCACGGAGCGCGCCGCTTATGTGGAGGCCGCGGTCAAGAACGACGGCACGTTCCTCGGCGTGAAGATCAAGAGCTACGACAACGAGGGCGGCACCATGAGATTTCCCGAGCCGGTCGGCGTGATCCTCTGGTCCCACGTGGTCCAGGGCTGTTACCGGTTCCGCGACATCCTGATGGACTGCTACGCGGTGGTGACGAACAAATGCCCGGTGACGCCCAATCGCGGCTACGGCCGCATGCAGCACCAGTTCTTTCTCGAAAGAATGATGAATATCGTCGCGCGCGAGCTGGGCCAAGACCCGGTGGACGTTCGGCTCAAGAATTTCATCCGGCCCGATGAGTTTCCCTACGAGGCGACCAACGGGAGCGTCTACGACAGCGGCAACTATGCCGAGGCGCTCAAGCAGGCGCTCGAGCGGATCGGCGGCTACGAGCATTGGCGGGCGGAGCAGAAGAAGGCGAGAGAGACGGGGCGCTACATCGGGATCGGCGTCGCCACGATCATGGATCCGGGCGCGTCGAATCTGGGCGAGATGAGCATGATCGATCCCGACATCCGCTCCTCCACGGCGGGCGAGGCGGCGGCGATCAAGATCGACGCCACGGGCGCGGTGACGGTGGCGCTCGGCTCGGTGCCGCAGGGGCAGGGACATGAAACCACCAGCGCGCAGATCGTCGCCGACGAGCTGGGAGTCGGCGTCGATGACGTCGTGGTCTTGACCGGCTTCGACACGGCGACGCATCCCTACTGCGGCAGCTCGGGGACCTATGCCAGCCGCTACGCCGGCACGGCGCCCGGCGCGCTCAAAGGCGCGGCGCAGAAGCTGAGAGAGAAAATATTTAAAATCGCCGCTCAATTTCTGGAAGCAAGGCAGGAGGATTTGGAGCTGGCGGAGGGAAAAGTGTTTGTCCGCGGGGTGCCGCAGCGGGGGATGGCTCTGCGCGATATCGCCGGGATCGCCCTCTACAATCCGGCGGCGCTGCCCGAGGGAGTGGAGCCGGGCCTGGAGGCGACCTGCAATTACAACTTCCCGCTGGCGAACCAGATGGACGCGAAGTTTCGCGCCAACTACGCCTCGACCTACGCCAACGCGGCGCACGCCGTCGCCCTCGAAGTCGATACCGAGACGGGAGAGGTGAAGATCCTTAAATACGCCGTGGTCCACGACGCGGGGAATTTAATCAATCCGAGTATCGCCGACGGCCAGATCCACGGCGGCGTGGCGCACAGCCTCGGCGCCGCGCTTTACGAAGAGTTCGTTTACGACGAGAACGGCCAGCTCCTGACATCCAGCTTCATGGACTACCTCTGCCCCAAGGCGACCGACGTTCCGCCGATGTCGGTCGGCCATCTGTGCAGCCCCTCGCCGTTCACGCCCTACGGCGTCAAGGGGATGGGCGAAGGGAGCGGCCCGATTCCCGGACTGCTCGGCAACGCCATCGAGGACGCCCTTTCGCCGTTGGGCGTCGAAGTGGACGGATCGCACTTCAGCCCGCAGAACGTGATGGCGATGATTCGGAAAGCGAGAGAGAAGAAATGAGCTGCGAAATGAGACAAAAGTTAATTTTCTCGGCGATAACGCCGCTGGCTTTTTTTGTCTTCGGGGGGTCGGGCCACGCGTCCACCGCAGAGACTCTCGCCAAGATCAACGCGCTGCCGAAGGCTGAGCGGCAGAAGGCATTGGAAGACGGCGCGCGCAAAGAAGGCTCGGTCACCGTCTATGGCGTGCTCAACGCCGACGAGCATGGGCCGATCACGGCAGGCTTCACTAAAAAGTACCCTTTTCTCAACGTGGATTTTCTCCGCGGCGCGGCGGCCAAGAACTTCGAGCGAGCGATCATGGAAAAGCGGGCGGGCAAGGTGCGGGGCGATATCTTCATCGGCGCCACGCTGGAGATGATCATCGCCAGGCGGGAAGGCATCTTCGCTCCTTACCGCTCACCGGAAGCGCAAGCCTACGCCGACTCGTTCAAAGATCCCGACGGTTATTGGATCTCCATGGGAATGGGCATCAACGTCATCGCCTACAACTCCAGCCTGCTGCCGGAGGCGGAGGCGCCCAAGGGCTACCCCGATCTGATCAATCCCAAATGGAAAGGGAAGATCGGCGTAGATATGGAGATCGAAAAGACGGCCACCGCCCTGGTACAGAGCTGGGGTTGGGAGAAGGCGCGGGATTATTTCACCCGCCTGGCGCAGTCGGAGCCGCAGTATCGCAAGGGGCACACGCTCCTCGTTCAGTTACTCTGCGCCGGAGAATTTCCCATCGTCTTCGAAGCCTACGCTTACCGGGCTGCGGACATGGCCAACAAGGGTTGCCCGCTGAAGATGGTCTTCGGCGACCCGGTGCCGGTCGGCGCGGAGCCTTTGGCGCTTGTGAACGATGCGCCTCATCCTCACGTGGCGGCGCTCTACTATGACTTTCTTTTAACTCCCGCCGGCGTAGAACTCTTCCGCTCGCACGGCCGCACGCCGACCCGGCCCGGCGTGGAGTCGATCTATCCGCAGCTCAAGGGAGTGAAGGAAAAAAAGAATCTCTTCGTGCTCAGCCCCAACACCTTCGGCGAGATCTATCCTCGCGTGAGCGGGCTTCTCAAAGAGACGCTGTTCAAGGGGAGAAGGTAGGGAGGAGTTTCAGAAAAGCTTCGCATGATTCTGCCGTCATTCCGGCCGAGTCAGCCTGAGGCTGACGAGAGCCGGAATCCATACCCCCTCTCTGTCTCCCCCTTACCAAGGGGGAGATTAAGAGGGGGTCGCCCCTTAGCAAGGGGGAGATTTAGTGGGGGTTCTGGATTCCCGCTTCAGCCTGAGGCTGATCCGTCCGAAGCCCTGTGGCGGATTCGCCGGAATGACGAAAACGGGTTTGCGAATCTGTCCAGGAGTTCTTGATACGGACTGAAGGAAAGCTATGCCGTTTGCCGATTTAAGAGAATGGCTCGCCGCTCTGGAGCGGGCCGGAGAGCTTCAGCGCGTCTCCGCGGAGGTGGACTGGCGGCTGGAGGTGGGTGCGATTGTCCGGCGCGTGTGCGAGACCAACGGGCCGGCGGTCCTGTTCGAAAAAATCAAAGACTATCCCAAAGGCTTCCGCATCCTCGGCGCGCCGATGGCGCGGAGCCGCAACCATCCCCATGCGCGTCTCGCCATCGCGCTCGGTTTTCCGCCGGACACCGGAGTCCGCGAGCTGACCGAGTCCTATCTCGCCAGGCGGAAAAACTCGATCCCGCCGCGCGTCATCGATTTTCCCAGCCCCTGCCAGGAAAATATCCTCACCGGCGACGCGGTCGATCTTTTGAAATTTCCCGTGCCGCTGATTCACGGCGGCGACGGCGGCCGCTACATCGGCACCTGGCACACGATCATTACCAAGCATCCGGAAAAGCCGTGGGTCAACTACGGCATGTATCGCCTGATGGTCCACGACAAAAAACGGATGGGCGCCTTTCTCGGACCGATCCAGGATATTCGCCGCCATCTGGCGGCCTGTCAAAGGCTCGGCCGCCGCATGGAGTTTGCCGTGGCGATCGGCGCCGAGCCGGTGACGGCGGCGCTCTCCTGCGTGTCGCTCCAGGGAGAAAAGAGCGAGGCGGATGTGATCGGCGGCCTGCGGGGAGAGCCGCTGGAGCTGGTGCGCTGCAAAACGGTCGACCTCGAAGTTCCGGCTACGGCGGAGATCGTCCTTGAAGGATTCGTCAACCCCGACGAGTCGGAGGACGAGGGGCCGTTCGGCGAATACACCGGCTATGTCGCGGGGGGTAGACAGCCGCGCCCCGTATTCAACGTCACCGCCATCACTTACAGGAACGATCCGATCCTCACGATGACCTCGATCGGGATTCCGGTGGACGAGGATCACGTCGTCATGCCCATCGCCAACGCCGCCGAGGTGTTGGAGGAGCTGCGCGACCACAAAGGCTTTCCCGTCGACTTTGTCCACATTCTCCCGGAGTCGGCGAATCACTTCTGGGCCGTTTCGACGAAGGTGCCGGACAACACCTACGCGCGCCGGCTCGCCATGACCGTCTGGGGCACCAAGGCCGGCCGCTACGCCAACTATCTTTTGCTGGTTAATGAAGACGTGGACATCACGGATTTGAAAAGCGTCGTCTGGGCGATGGCGACGAGAGTCCATCCCGTGCGCGATGTCTGGCAGGTGCCTCACGGCTATACGTCCGTCCTGATCCCGTTTCTCTCCGCCGAAGAACGGAAAACCGGCGACGGCGCCTACATGCTGCTGGACGGCACCTGGCCGGCGGATTTGCCTGCGAGCGAGATCCCGAAAGTCTCCTCCTTCGCCCGCCTCTGGCCCGAGGAAATTCAAAGCCGGGTGCTGGCGAGATGGAAAGAATATGGCTTCAAAGCGTGAGATGAGAGCCGATGGGCCGTGAAGATCTCCGGGAATGGCTCACCGCTTTAGAGGGCTCCCACTTTACCTGCGCGGCCCAGCGGAAGGTGCTTCAGCATTGGAAGGCGGATGGGTTTGAAGGAATTTAATATGATTGCTGGAATAAAGATAGAACCGAAGAAGCTTTTCATTGGAGGCAAGTGGCGGGACGCGGTATCCGAGAAGGTCTTTCCCACGATCAACCCTGCTACCGAAGAGGTCATCACCGAAGTGGCTGAGGCCGACGAGAGGGATGTGGATCTGGCCGTCGGCGCGGCGCGAGCGGCTTTCGAGGACGGGCCGTGGAGCGCGATGAGCGCCACCGATCGCGGGAAGCTGCTTAGAAAGATTTCCGATTCGGTGACAAAATACGGTGAAGAGCTGGCCTACCTGGAAACGATAGATACAGGCAAGCCGATCTCGGAGACTCGGCATCATGACGTTTCCCGCGTCGCCGATCTGTTCGAATACTACGCCGGCTGGTGCGATAAGATTCAGGGGGAAACGATTCCGGTTCGGGGAAACTTCCTCAACTACACCCTGCGTGAACCTTTAGGCGTGGTTGGGGCGATCTGTCCCTGGAATTTTCCTCTATCTCTGGCCGCAGGGAAGGTAGCTCCGGCTCTTGCCGCAGGAAACACCGTAGTGCTGAAGCCCTCGGAGCAGACTCCGCTGAGCACTCTTCGCATGGCGGAGATCATCCAGGAGGCGGGACTCCCCGACGGCGTGTTTAATGTCGTTACCGGACCGGGGAGTACCGGGCGAGCGCTCGTGTTGCATCCCGGCGTGGACAAGATCTCCTTCACCGGCGGGACGAAAACCGGTCAGGAGATCATGCGCGACGCCGCCGCCACAATTAAGCCGGTTACCCTGGAGCTCGGCGGCAAATCGCCCAATATCATTTTTGCCGACGCCGACCTCGAGGCTGCGGCTAAGCATGCGTTCTGGGCGATCTTTTATAGCAAAGGCGAGGTTTGTTGCGCAGGCTCGCGGTTGTTCGTAGAGGATTCCATTCACGATCGTTTGATGGCTAAGCTTGTGGAGCAAACAAAGCGGCTGGCGCCGGGCGATCCTCTCGATCCTAAAACTCGCCTCGGACCTTTGTCCTCTGAAGCACAGTTGAAGAAAGTATCTCGCTATGTGGAGGTAGGAATTGCAGAGGGCGGAAAGCTGGTAGCGGGAGGCCGGCGATGCAGCACGGCCAATGGCAAAGGATATTTTTTCACTCCCACCATCTTTGATGAAGTTGACAACCGCATGAAGATTGCTCAGGAAGAGATTTTCGGACCGGTGCTGGCAACGATTCGCTTTAAGGATTTGAACGAGGTCATCGGCAAGAGTAACGATAATCCTTATGGCTTAGCCGCGGCCGTGTGGACCCGCGATATCAAAAAGGCTCATCTCGCGGCAAAGATGCTTAAAGCGGGAACGGTCTGGATCAACACCTATAATACTCTGGATGTTTCCTCCGCGTTTGGCGGCTATAAGATGAGTGGATTCGGCAGAGAGCTGGGAATGCATGCGCTGGAGCATTACACGCAGATTAAGAGCGTGTGGGTCAGCTTGGAACCTTGAGCTTGGCTACTGGTTTACCAGGGAGGCGCCGGAATGATAACGAAAGAGGAGATACAAACGGGAAGAGATATAGAAGCAGGGGATTTTCCCGACACGCCGAAAGAATATCAAGACCTGGTCGTTAAATTGATATTCAATCATGCCACCAACGAGATGGTTGCCCTGGATGAGGACATGTATGGGCGATGGGTTGAGCACGCCCCCACGGTGGACGATCGCTTTCGAGTGGCGCTGACGATCCACGAGGAGATAGGTCATGGGCTCAAGGTCTATGAGCTATTGAATCAACTGAAAAATTATATCGACATATCTCAGCTCCGGCCTTACAGCAAAACGAACCGTGGTTTCGAATCTTTTAGTTACCCCTGTGCCACCTGGAGCGACTTTGCCGCGTTTACTTTTCTCCTGGATCGTTGCGGCATGTACCAACAGCAAGAGCAGATCGCTTGCAGCTTCGCCCCGCTCGCGCGGCTCATCAAGCAGACTATTCTCCCCGAGGAGATAGCTCATACGAGCCGAGGATTTGAATGGCTAAAGCAGATAGCCGGTAACCCGAAAAGCAAGCATGAGGCTCAGGACGCCGTTAACCGCTGGTACGCCAGGGCGTTGGACACCTTTGGTTACTCCAAGTCGGATCGAAGCCGGAGGTACATCGAATGGCGGCTGAAAAAGCGAACGAACGAGGAGCGGCGCCAGGCTTACATTAAGGAAGTCGGCCCTGTCATCGAATCGCTGGGCCTGAAAGCGCCGTCCCCGCTTGAAAATCGCAAGGTGCTATAAGGTGCTCTAGGGATAAAGGCGGCAATGAGCAAGGAATTGATTGGGTGGGAGCGCCCGCCTTTCACTATCGCTATCGACAAGGTCAAGGTGCAGGAATACGTTCATGCCTTGCAAGATGACAATCCTATTTTCCTGGATGAGCGCGCCGCCGGAGCCGAAGGGTACGACGGAATACTGGTCCCGCCGGGTTTTATTCAGACGATCACCGCCCACGATACGGCGGGCTTGTTCGCGAAACTCAATATCGCCTTTGAGCAAGTTTTGGCCGGCGATCTCGAATGGGAGTTCTATCGCCCAATCAAAGCCGGGGAGCCGATCACCGGACAGACTCGTGTTCTCGATGTCTATGAGAAGCAGGGGAAGCAAGGCAAGATGACGTTCTTCGTCATGGAGACGCTTTATACCGATCGGCGGGGTGAGAAGGTCATGAAGGACAAGGTGACATTAATCAGGCGCGACGACGTTGTTGTCGGAGAAAAGCCGGCCTGAACCTAACCCTTATCTGGAGATGGCGCCGCCGTCGCAACGGTATACAACCTCGAAGCCGTTAGTAGAGAGTCGTGATCACACAATGGCAAGCCCCAAGCTTTCTTTTCAGGATGTGAATATAGGGGACGAGATACCTTCTTTGAGCCGGGGACCGCTTAAGCGTATGCAGCAGGCATGGATGTCGGTCGCTCTCAAAGATCCTCACCCTTTACACGTGGATGAGGAATTTGCCCGCTCTGTGGGATTTCCAACGGTAGCGCTGTCGGGGGCTTTTCCCTGCGGGCTGTTAGCCACGATGTTCACCAACTGGGCAGGTATCGAGAACATTAAGAAGTATTCAGTGAGGCTCACGACAATCATTCTTCCCGGTGACATACTTACCTGCAAGGGAAAGGCGGTAAAGAAGTGGGAAGAGGACGGACGGGGCCTAGCCGAGTGCGAATTGACCGTGGAAAACCAGCGGAGCCAGCTTGTAGCTACTGGAAAGGTGGTGGTTCTGCTATGGAAGTGAGGAACAGGCGGCTGGTGCGCCCGGATATCTTCTTTTTCCCGGACTCCGACGATTCAAGGCCATCTCTTTTAGGAAGTAGTTGCCGAGCCTGCAAGAGCGTGCATTTCCCTCCTAAGACCTCATGCCCGGATTGCTTCGCTGCCGAGGTTGACCGCGTCGCTTTGTCCCGGCGCGGGACCGTTTACTCTTATGCTACGGTTCGTCAGGCGCCGCGCGGTTTTCAGGCGCCCTATATTCTGGCTTACGTGGATCTTCCCGAGGGGCTTCGGCTGCTCGCTCAATTAACTTGTCTGAACGAGACGAAGCTGAGTATCGGCATGGACGTCGAACTCGTCATCGAGCCCGTGCGTCATGCCGACGACGGTACGGAGATCGTCGGCTTTAAATTCCGTCCGGTCCGATGAAAGTAACGCGATGAGTCGTGGCGTCGTTCTCCTAGGCGTAGGCATGACGCGCTTCGGCAAGATGCCGGAGCGTAAGCCCGAGGATCTCGGTCACGAAGCGGTGCGGGCCGCCATTCGCGACGCCGGGATCGATCGGCGAAAAATTCAGGCGGCGTTTGTCGGGTCGGTCTATCTCCCTTCCGGTATAGGGCAGAGGATTCTGAAGGATCTGGGACTTACCGGCATCCCCATCATTAACGTTGAGAATTCCTGCGCCAGCGGAGGAACGGCGGTGCGCGAGGCCTATGCTTGGATCAAGGCGGAGCTGTGTGACGTGGCGCTGGCGTTGGGCGTGGAAAGCCTGAGCCGCTCGCTTCCCAGCGGGATGATCCCTCTTGATCTCGACGACCTTGCCCCGGCAATGGGCTTAGTCATGCCGGCGGCTTATGCGCTGGCCGCGCGCCGGCACATGGAAGAATATGGCACTACGCCGGAGCAGTTCGCTCTGGTGACGGTCAAGAGCAGATCCAATGCTGGTCACAATCCTTATGCCTATTTTCATCAGGCACTAAGCTTGAATGAAGTGCTGGCCTCTCGCATGGTAGCTGACCCTATCACCAAATACCAATGCACGATCAATGCCGACGGCGCGGCGGCCGCTATCCTGTGCAGCGAGAACCTGGCCCGTCAGTATACGACTCATCCGGTATGCATCGTCGCCTCGGCTATGGGATCGGGAAAACTGCGGGACAGGATCGGCGATTTAGAGGATACGGCGGCGCGAATCGCGCGCGAGGCCTATGAGGCTGCCGGGATCGGGCCTGAAGACATCGACGTGTGCGAGCTTCACGACGCCTTCAGCGTGGGTGAGGTGCTTTACTGCGAGAGCTTGGGCCTTTGCCCGGAGGGGGAGGGGGGACGATATACTCAAGCCGGCCAGTTCAATATCAATGGGGAAAAGGCGGCGGTGAATACCAGCGGCGGATTGCTGTCGCGGGGACATCCGCTGGGGGCTACAGGGATCGCCCAGCTCGCTGAGCTTGTCTGGCAGTTGCGCGGCGAGGCGGCAGGCCGCCAGGTCGACCCGTGTCGGGTTGCGTTGCAGCACAATTCCGGCGGCGGGGTCTTTGATATTCAAACTAATGCCTGCGTGATTCAGATTCTCGTGCGGGAATGAAACGGACGAGAGCGAGGATGGCTTTGAAGGCTAAGTTGAAACTTTTTACTTTGCCAAACGTAGATCCTGCCTCGTTTAGCGACGCCACGTCGGTAAAAAAAATCATCGGCAAGAAGGGAATCGCGCCATGATTATCGATGTCTTCTGTCACATCTATCCGAAGAATTTTCTGGCGGCGTTGGCGAACATGAAAAGCTCTCTGCCTCACGTCCGCTTCTCCGCCGAGATCAAGGAAGGCTGGGAAGATTTCGTCGACCTGGACCTCCGGCTCCGTCACATGGATCACTACGGGGTGGACGTTCAGGTGTTGAGCCTGGCGACGCCGGCCTTCGAAGCGGAAGGCCCGCAGGAGCAGATTCAGTTGGCGAAGATCGCCAATGACGGCATCGCCGAAATCGTCGCCAAGAACCCCAAACGCTTCATCGGCGTCGCCACGCTGCCGATGCTCACGATCGACACGGCGCTGGCGGAGTTGGATCGATCGGTCCGGGAGTTGGGACTGAGAGGCGTCCAGCTATTTTCCAACATCGGGGGAAAGCCGCTGGATACGCCGGAGCTGGTTCCGTTCTATGAGAAAGTCGCGCGCTACGATGTGCCGATTATTCTCCATCCCACCTATTGGAATTATTACGATTGGAGCAGGGAATACGGGATGTGGAACATTTTCGGCTGGCCGTTCGACACGAGCCTGGCGATGGGAAGAATCGTCTTCGGCGGCATACTAGAAAAATTTCCGAGCCTCAAGATCGTCACGCACCACCTCGGCGCGATGGCGCCGTACTTCGCCGAGAGGATTCGCGGCTTCTACGACCAGGGCGAGCAGTATCCCAATCTCTCCACGCGCGGCAAGATCAGCAAACCACCGTTGGATTATTTCAAGCTCTTCTACGGCGACACCGCGGTCTACGGCTGGAAACCGGCTCTGGATTGCGGCCTGGCTTTTTTCGGCGCGGATCATGTTCTATTCGCTACGGACTATCCATTCGGGCCTGACGCTGGAGAGAGGTACGTGCGCAACACCATCCAGTCGATCAACGAGCTGGAGCTTTCCCAGGAGGACAAGGAGAAAATCTTCTCCGGCAACGCCAAGCGGCTGTTTCGGGTTTAGTGTGGTGTTTCGGAGATTCATCGTCTAATTCCCACCGTCATTCCGGCCGAGTCAGCCTGAGGCTGACGAGAGCCGGAATCCATACCCCCTCTTTGTCTCCCCCTTAGCAAGGGGGAGATTTAGTGGGGGTTCTGGATTCCCGCTTCCGCGGGAATGACGCTGGTGGAACTGCGGCGTTTTGGTCGAACTTCCGAAACAGGACACTGGGGAGTTCACTGAAAACGAACAAAGAAAGGAAAAGCTATGAGCTACCACAAAGACCTGCGCGACTATCTGGATCATCTTGAGCGCGCGGGCAAACTGCGACGCGTCAGCCGGCGGATCAATAAAGACACCGAGCTGCATCCTCTGGTGCGCTGGCAGTTTCGCGGCTTGGACGAAGACGAGAGAACCGGTTTCCTGTTCGACAATCTTACCGGCCTCAAAGGGCTCAACTATCCCTCGCGGGTCGCCACTGCCGTCATGGCTCCATCGCGCGAGGTTTACGCGATGGGGATGATGTGCTCTCCATCGGAGATCTCGCAAAAGTGGAGCGCGGCCTATGCGCGCCCCATCGAGCCGAGATTGGTGACGACGGGGCCGGTCAAAGAAGAGATTCACCTGGGCAAGAATCTGCTGGAGCACGGCGGGCTGGATGAGTTCGCGATCCCGATGGCGACCAACGGCTGGGAATGTCTCCCGCGGCTGACGGCGGTCTCGTGGCATTCCAAAGACCCGGACACCGGCGTCGTCAACGTCGGCACCTACAATGGCCTTCAGCTCGGTCCCGACCGGACCAACCTGCGCTGCGGCCCCGGAACGCATCTCGTGGTCCACTGGCAGAAGTGCAGGAAGCGCGGCGTTCCGCTTCAGGTCGCGGCGGTGATCGGCGCGGTGCCCGCGATCTCGATGGTCAGCGTGGCGAAAGTTCCCTACAGCGTAAGCGAGTTGGCCGTGGCGGGAGGGATTGCCGGAGAGCCGATCGACGTCGTGCGCTGCGAGACGATCGATCTTGTCGTCCCGGCGACGGCCGAGATCGTGATCGAGGGCGAGGTGCCCACGGATTACATGGAGCCGGACGGCGCGAGCGGCGAGCATACCGGCTACACCATCGTCGGGCGGAGGGTCTTTGCTTTTGAAGTAAAGGCGATCACGCACCGAAAAAATCCTATCTGGCACGACTTCATCAGCCAGATGCCGCCGTCGGAGTCGAGCACGATCCGCGGCCTCGCCGGCGAGGGAAGGATGACGAGTTTCTTGCGCGACGGCTGCGGCATCAATCAGGTGAAAGACGTGGCGTTTCATCACTGCGCCGGCGCGTGGAGAATCTGTGTGATCCGTTTTCAGGACATCGCCGGGGTGAGAACACACGACAGCGTGATCTGGCAGGCGCTTTTGGCCTCTCAATCGATCGCCACCGATTGGCCGAAGATGGTGATCGCGGTGGACGAAGATATCGACCCAACCGATCTGGAGTCGGTCTTCTGGGCCGTCACTTTCCGCTACCAGCCGCACCGCGACACACGAATCATCCAGGGCCGGGGGGCGAGCCTGGATCAGTCGGCGGGCTCCTACAGCGCGTCTTACGAAGAGCGACGTTTCCCGACCGGCACGACGTCGCCTCAAGGCGCTTCGTCGATCCTGATGGACGCGACCCGCAAGTGGGACTACACGCCCGTCTCTCTGCCGAAGAAAGAGTACATGGAGAATGCGAAGCGGATCTGGGAGGAGTTGGGATTTCCCCGGCTCAAGCCGAAGGCGCCGTGGTACGGCTACGACCTGGGCATCTGGGCCGAGGAAGACGAGAGGCTGGCGCGGCTGGCCGAGAAAGGGGAGTTCGATAAAGTGGCGGAGGCCTTGATGAGCAAAGGCAGAAAATTGACGCCGACAGACAAAGTCTCGGGAGGAATGGAGTAGGCCATGCGCAGAATTCTCCTGCGTGGAATTGTTCTTGCCGCGCTCCTCGGGCTTCCCGGTTCAGGGCAGAGCGCGGAAGAACGTTTCGAGCGTGTCGTGGTCGGCGTGCCGACCAAGGTTGTCCAGTTCGCGCCGTTTTACCTGGGCGCAATGAAGGGCATCTACGCCGCCGAGGGACTGAAGGTCGAGGTCGTCCAGATCCGCACGGCCGCGACACTGGCCGCGCTGCTCTCCGGCGACATGGCCTATTCGGGGGCGATCGGCTCCGCCATCCGCTCGATCGGCGCGGGCGCGCCTTTGAAAATCGTCGTTTCGATGCGCGACAAATCGAATTTCTATCTCATCGCGCGCCCGGAGATTCGCAGCTTCGCCGATCTCAAAGGGAAAAAGATCGGCGTGCAGCAAATCGGCAGCGGACAGTCGATCAGCACGCGGATGCTGGTCGCAAAGAAAGGGCTCAATCCCGACCGCGACGTGATTTTTGTCTCGGGCAATCCGACGCCGATCGCTTTTCAAGGGGTGAAAACGGGGGTGATCGATGCGGGAACGGTCTCCTCGCCGTATCAATTTCTCGCGCGCCGCAGCGGGCTGAATGTTTTATCTTTTTTGGGGGATGACGTGCCCGAGGCGCCGTCGGGGACCGGCATTGCGACGACGGAGAAAACAATCCGGAGCCGGCCGGATCAGGTGCGGAAGATGATTCGGGCGACGCTCAAGGCGCTGCGCTATTTCAAGGAGAATCCCGCGGAAGTTCAGTCCATTTTAGTGCGGGAATTCGGCGTTCAGTCCGATCTGGTGAAGGAGCTTTACGAGGAGTCCGTCGAGATGTTCGTCTATCAAGGCAGTCTCGACCCGGCGAAAATCCAGGCCCAGATCAACATGGCCAAAGAGGGCGGGCAAAAGTTACCGCCCGACTTCGGCCCGGAGAAGTGCATCGACGCGAGTTTTCTGAAAGAGATCCACAAAGAGATGGGTTTGTGATAGTTGCTGGCCTCCCTTATCTCTTTAGAATCTCCCTCTGCGCTTCGCGGATGGAGCGCGGCTCGATGAGTTGAGCGATCGGGATGGTTTTAGAAATCTGCGCGTCCTGTTCCTCGGCCAGACGAATCGTCGCCTCCAATGCCTTTTCGTTCAAACTGCCGTCGAAACTGTGGGAGGAGGAGAGAAGGCTCAACGATACTTACCGCTTCTGAGGAGCGCTCTGATTTCATCATGGTTGCCTAAGAAGGAGACGAAAAGATCGGTCGGCCGGTCCTGGAAGATAAAACGCAACGTCAGGTTGCCGCGACACTCGAACAGTTTGCCGCCCAATTTGCGAATGCCCAGACCGCTGTGGAGGTGTGGTCGGCCAAAGCCTTCAGTCAGATCGCACAAAGCCAGCAGGCACTCTACTCTTTCGTTCTTGGGCAAGTCCCGCAGCCGTCGGAACACGGCGGGGTCGATGGAGAGAGATTTACTCAACCATCTTCCTCAGTTGTTCGGTGGTGACGGTGACCAGTTTGCCGGTGCGCTTGAGTTCCCGGTAACGTTTGTCCGTCGCTTGTTCCAATGCCGCCACCTGGTCGGCTGTCGCCGCGTATTCGCGCTGGGCATAGTCCGTGGACTCCACGTCGACTTTGCGCAGGGCGATGATGTCCGCTCCGCAGATGATTCCGATGTCTTCGCCGCGAGAGGCCAGGCCCAGCCACCGGCCGAGGTTTTTCTTGGCGTCCGTGATTGTGAGAGTCTTCATATAGACTTTATATAGTCCCGGAATAGCCGTGTCAAGAAGGGCTTCGTCCGGAAATGGATCGTTGATCGCCGCCGGCCTTATCTCGTTAGCATCTCCCTCTGCGCTTCGCGGATGAAGCGCGGCTCGATGAGTTGAGCGATAGGGATGGTTTTAGGAATCTGCGCGTCCTGTTCCTCGGCCAAACGAATCGTCGCTTCCAACGCCTTCTCATTCATGCTGCCGTCCAAACTGTAGGAGGGCAGGGTAAGGTCGTAAGCGCTCTCGGCCGTCTCACGGTCCATCGTGAGCCAATCCTGAATTGTCGCGATGGTCCCTTGTCGGTTCTCGTGAATGTAGCGCAACGCTCTCAAAGTAGCCCGCACCACGCGCTTAACGACTTCCGGTTTTTCACGGATAATCTGTAGTGTCGCCCCCAGTCCGGCGTTGGGAGTCTCGACGTAATCCGCCGTCTTGGCGAGAAGATGGTAGCCGAGCTTCTGCGCTCTCACATTAAAAGGGGCGGAAAGAAGGCCGGCCTGGATGTTATTGCTCGCCATGGCCTGGAGCTTGGCCAGGCTGTCGCCCACGACGATAAGGCTCACGTCCTTCGCGAGCTGCAAGCCGTGATGCTTGAGAATTTCGCGGACGTAAAAATATTCGCTGCCGCCAAAGCTTTGGCTGCCGATCAACTTTCCCTTGAGAGAGGCGACGGTGGTGTACTCGGGGCGGGCGACCAGGATCTGGGGTGGGCGGGATTGGGTCGACATGAGGAGGCGAAAGGGCAATCCCTTCGAGGCGCCCCGCAGGATCGTTCCACTGGAGGTGCTGAAGTGGACGTCGCCGGCGGCGAAGGCGGCGATGGTCAGGTTCGCCCGAATCTGGATCAGCTCCACCTCCACGCCCTCTTCTTTGAAGTAGCCCTTTCTTAGTGCGATCCACTCCGGCAAAAAGTTAAGGCTGCGGCTGGGGTAGGCCCAACGTACCTTCGGTAGATCGAGGCGGGCAACAGATGCGGCGAAAGTAGAAGGGCATGCGAACAGCGCCGCGAGTATGACGACAGCGCAATTAAAAAGTCGAATTCCTGTTTTGATCTTCATGCCAAGCATCCAACTCCCTTGCACAGTCCGGCGCAGCCGAATGATGCCTGTCAAACATTATGCTCGACAGGCATAATGTGGCCTGCCTGGGCTACTCGATCTTCCAGAGATAAATCGTGTGGCGGTGGACGAGGCCGCCGGGGCGAATTTCGACTTTGTCCTGAACTTCGGTTCGGGCCGGCGGCCAGCCTTCGATGCCGTAGTCGTGAGCTACAACACGAGAGCCGGGCTTGAGCAGCGTCTGAAAACGGGGCCGCATCGCTTCATTGAACCAGGGAAGCATGTAGAGAGTCACCACGGTGGCTGGAGAGATGTCGGCTTTGAGGCCGTCCTCGATCCGAAACTCGACCAGGTGTTCGACGCCTTCTTCCTTCGCCTTCGCGCGCGCTTCCGCCACCAACCACGAGTCCATCTCGATGCCGACGGCTTTGACGCCGTACTTTTTCGCCGCGCGGATCACAATCCGCCCGTCGCCGCTGCCGAGGTCATAGACCACGTCTACCTTCTTCACCTCGGCGATCTCCAGCATCCGGTCCACGACCTCGATTGGCGTGGGGACGAAAGGAATCTCGTCGGGCGGCCAGGCGGCCGAGGCGCGGCCGGCCGCGAGAAAGATCGTCAGGCTTAAAACGAAACAGCGACTTCGCCGGGCTAGTTGTCGGATCCTTGTTGTCATAGAGATCGGCTTCTTGCCGCGCAAAGTATCAGGGTTCCCTCGTGACGTCAATTTTGGTCGTTGTCTTTTTCTGCGCATAGGACTATACAGAAATCTACAGCCTGGAGTCTTCATGAATCGATCGTCGCGTCCGCCGCTTTCCCTCCCGTTCTATTACGGCTGGTTGGTCGTAGCGCTTAGCTTTCTCACCACGCTCACGGGCGCCGGCATCCGCTCGTCGCCGGGCGTGCTGATCCATCCCTTCGAAATGGAGTTCGGCTGGAGCCGGACGGCCATCGCGTTTGCTGTGAGCATCAATTTGCTTCTCTTTGGCGTCGCGGCGCCGATCAGCGGGTGGCTGCTCGACCGCTTCGGGCCGCGCCGCGTGATGATGG
>JBGPGE010000042.1:0-34061 GCA_041483675.1 Binatia bacterium | reverse complement strand
TGATCTCCTTCCGTAAAGCTACGGAAGTATGGGTTTGGATGTATTCCGAATTCAAATCGATAAATCGGAGATTTGTTACTAACTCCATTGTGTTCAAAGCGTTACAACGAAACTTCATGTCAACGTTGGGACAGGATTGATGCAAAATGAAAAATGCAAAGTGCAAAATGAAGAAGGCAGAATCCAGCAGGCCGAAGGCAGATCGCAGGGTGTAGGGGCGCGATTCATCGCGCCCTTGCGTGCTTAAGGGAGGCGGGATGGCGAAGAAGGATCAAGAGAAGAAAAAATTCGAAGAGGCGCTGGAGGATCTCGAAAAAGTCATCGAGCGGCTGGAGTCGGGCGAGCTTTCCCTGGAGGAATCGCTGGCGGCTTTCGAAGAGGGCGTCAAGCTGGTCAATCTCTGCAATCAGAAGCTGACCGAGGTGGAGAAAAAAATCGAGCTGCTGGTGAAGGATAAAGAAGGTAAGCTCCAGCTCAAATCTCTGGAACGGACGGCCGGTGAGGATGCGGAGGACGAGGAGTCTTAGCCCGTGCCGAAGTTCGACGTCGAAGCCTATCTGAGCGAGCGCAAGGCGCTCATCGACCGCAGCCTGGAGCGCTATCTCAAACAGTCCAAACGGCGCCCGCAGACGATCGTCAAGGCTATGCGCTATGGCGTATTGTCCGGCGGAAAGCGGCTGCGCCCGATTTTGACATTGGCATCCGGGGAACTGTTCGGGGCAGAGCACAAACGGTTGTTGCCCTTCGCCTGCGCGCTGGAGCTGATTCATGCCTATTCCCTCATCCACGACGATCTCCCGGCCCTGGACAACGACGATTTGCGACGAGGCGAGCCCGCGACTCACAAAGTGTTCGGCGAGGGGATGGCTCTTCTGGCCGGCGACGCGCTGCTTACGGAGGCGTTTCAACTGATGACCAGGGCCGACGCAATACGATCGTTGAAGCCGGGATTGGTCCTGGAACTGATTCGCGACATCTCCCAAGCAGCGGGCGCGAACGGGCTGGTCGGCGGGCAAGCTGTGGACCTTGAGGCGGAAGGCAAGGAGGCGAACGTCGCCGCGGTCGAGGACATCCACGCGCGCAAGACCGGCGCGCTGATTTGCGTCTCCGCGAAAATCGGCGCGAGGATCGGCGGCGCGACGCGGCAGGAGCTTCGCCGGGTCGAGCGCTACGGCGGCTATTTGGGCTTGGCTTTTCAAATCGCCGATGACATCATGGACGCGGCCGGGCATGAATATGAAGGGCGCGCCGGGAGCGAGGAAAAAAAGGCGACCTACCCGTCTGTGGTAGGTTTGGGCGCGGCGAGAAAGCGCGCGCGGGAGCTGCTCGACCGCTGCTTGAAGGAGCTTGAACCGTTTGGTAAAAATGCAGACCCGCTCAGAGCCATCGCTCGCTTTATTGTGGAAAGGGCGTTGTAAAAACACCAGAAACGGGTAGGGCGTGATGAATCACGCCCCTACAAATTTTTATGTCGAAGCTGCTTGACAAGATTCACGACCCAGCCGATCTTCGCAAGCTCGCGGTTGCGGAGTTGCCTGCGCTCGCGCAAGAGGTGCGCGAGGAGATTCTGTCGGTGGTCTCCGAGGTGGGCGGCCATCTCGCCTCCACGCTCGGCGCGGTGGAGCTGACGCTGGCGCTGCACTACGCCTTCAACACGCCGCACGACCGCATCGTGTGGGACACGGGTCACCAGGGTTACGCCCACAAGTTGATCTGTGGCCGGCGGGAAAAGCTCCCGACGCTGCGGCAGCTGGGCGGGCTCAGCGGCTTTTTGAGCCGCGAGGAGAGCGAGTACGACGTCTTCGGCGCCGGACACGCCGGCACCTCGGTCTCCGCCGCGCTCGGCATGGTCGTGGCGAACGCGCTGCAAGGCTCGAACCGCAAGGTCGTCTCAGTGATCAGCGACGGCGGCATGACCGCCGGTCTGACGTACGAAGGGCTCAATCAGGCCGGCCACCTGGCCAAGGATCTGATCGTCGTTCTCAACGACAACGCGATCTTCATCGACCCGCGCGTGGGCGCTTTTTCCTCGTTTCTCAGCAAGCAATTGACGACGGATCTCGCGGTCCGGCTGCAAAAAAATCTGGTTCATCTCCTGCGGACCTTGCCCAAAGTGGGCGAGAACCTCTACCATCTCGCGCACAAGTTCAAAGAATCCTTCATCGGCCTGGTGACGCCGGGCTTTCTCTTTGAGGCGCTGGGCTTTCAATACGTCGGTCCGATCGACGGCTACGACCTGGAGGAGATGATTCAGACTTTCCAGAACGTCAAGAAGCTCGAGCACCCGACGCTGATTCACGTCATTACCAAGAAGGGGAAAGGATACCAACCGGCCGAAGAAGATCCAATCAAATATCACAGCGTGACGCCTTTTCATGTGCTTACGGGCAAGCCGAAAAAGAGCAAGAGCCCGACCCCGAGCTATACGGATGTTTTCGCCGGCGCGTTGATCCGCCTCGCCAAGGAGAATCCGAAAGTTGTCGGCATCACCGCCGCGATGGGGAGCGGGACCGGGATCGATAAGCTGTCGCGCGAGCTGCCGGAGCGCTCCTACGACGTGGGCATCGCCGAACAGCACGCCGTGACGTTCGCCGCCGGCCTGGCGACGGAGGGTTGGATTCCGGTCGTCGCGATTTATTCCACGTTCCTCCAGCGGGGTTACGACGAGATTCTGCACGATGTCTGCCTCCAAAACCTGCACGTCGTCTTCGCTCTCGATCGCGGCGGGCTGGTCGGCGCCGACGGCCCGACGCATCACGGGGTTTTCGATTTCGCCTACCTCCGCTCGATTCCCAATATGGTCGTCATGGCGCCGAAAGACGAAAACGAGCTGCAGCAGATGCTCAAGACCGCGATCGGCCATCAAGGGCCGGTCGCGCTGCGGTATCCCAGGGGAGAGGGGTTCGGCGTCGAGTTGGACGGCGATATTCGCGCGCTGGAGATCGGCAAAGGCGAGCTGTTGCGGCCGGGCAAGGACGTGGCGATTGTGGGGATCGGCAACACCGTCATGCCCGCTCTTAAGGCGGCGCGCGACCTTGCCCAGTTGGGAATCGATGCGGCGGTGGTCAATGCCCGCTTCGTCAAGCCGCTCGATCGCGAGCTGCTGCTGAGCGTGGCGACGCAAATTCCTCGAGTCATCACCGTAGAAGACCACGTCGTTCAGGGCGGCTTCGGCAGCGCGGTCTTGGAATTGTTGGCGGATGAAGGGGTGACCGGCGTGACGGTCAGGCGGCTCGGCGTCCCGGACCGATTCATCGCTCACGGCACGCAAGACGAGCTAAAAAAAATCTGCGGCATCGATAAGGACGGGATCGCGCAAGCGGCGATGCAGATGGTCCGGGCCGAGAAGAAAAGAAAAAAGGAGGGATGGGAAAGAGGGAGCGCCTAGACAAGCTGTTGGTCGAGCGCGGGCTGGTTCAGAGCCGGGAAGAGGGGCGGGCCCGAATTCTGGCAGGCGAGGTTTTCGTCGGCGGCCATCCCGCGGCCAAGGCCGGCAGCTTGATCGACCGGGACGCGGCGATCCGGCTGAAGGGCGGCGCCCCGCCTTACGTCAGCCGCGGCGGCGTCAAGCTGGAGAAGGCGCTGAGAGAGTTTGGCGTCGACGTCGAAGATAAATTCGTCCTCGACGTCGGCGCATCGACCGGCGGCTTTACCCACTGCCTCCTCACCTTCGGTGCCCGGCAGGTCTTCGCGGTGGACGTGGGCTACGGGCAACTCGACTGGAAACTCCGAAACGATCCGCGCGTCGTTGTCCTGGAAAAGCGGAATATCCGCTTTCTTGAGCCCGAAGAGCTTCCCCAACCTCCACAACTTGCGACGATCGATGTCTCGTTTATCTCGCTTCGCCTGGTTCTTCCCAAGGTCCGCGATCTGCTCGCGCCGCGCGGCGAGATCGTGGCGCTGATCAAGCCGCAATTTGAAGTCGGCAAAGGGAAGGTGGGAAAAGGCGGCGTCGTGCGCGACGCCGGGGAGCACGCGCGCGTGATCGAAGAGATCAGGGCTGCGGCTGTCGCATTCGGTTTCGCAGCGCTCGGAGTGGCGGAATCGCCGCTGCTCGGCCCGAAAGGGAACAAAGAATTCTTTATCTACTTGCGCAAAGCGGACCGAACTGCGTAAGATTCAGTGTAACCCCTGTCACGATTGCGCCGGACTCTCGAACATCATGAAGGCGAGCTTCTTGAGAATCGCTCACCGCGGCAGCTCCGGCGCCTACCCGGAGAATACGCGCGTCGCCATCGAAAAGGCGCTGGCCGCCGGCGTGGACGTGGTCGAGGTGGATTGCCAACTCTCGAAGGACGGCCACGTGGTCGTGTTTCACGACGAGAGCCTCAAGCGCACGGCGCGCGCGAACGGCACGGTCAGGACCAAAACCCTCAAGCAGCTCAAGCGGCTCGACATCGGTTCGTGGTTTAAGAAATCCCTCAAGAACGAGCGGATTCTCACGCTCGAAGAGGCGATGGAGATTGTGGTCGGCAAGGCGGCGCTCAACATCGAAGTCAAGACGTTCCCGAAGGGGCCCCTCGGAATCGAGCTCAAAATTCTCTTCATTCTCAGCCACTATAAGTATCTCAATCGGGCCATTGTTTCGTCGTTCGACTACCGCTCGCTCAGGCGGGTCCGGGAGTTCGCGCCGGAGGCGACCCTCGGCGTTCTGTACGGCAAAGGAAGCAAAGAGAACCCGTTCCAGGTCGCGCGCGAGCTCGGGGCTTATTCCATCCACATGCAGAAAGATCTCGCGAGCCCCGGCGCGCTCGAAAGGGCCGCCGAGGCCGGCCTCAAAGCCTTTGTCTGGACCGTCAACGACCTCCGCGAGATGGAGAAGTTCCTCGCCCTCGGCGTCGACGGCCTCATCTCCGACTATCCGGAAAAGTTCTGGAAGATAAGGCTGAAACGGAAGTAATCCTGGGGTGGTCCCGGCCTTGACATAGGAGACTTTTATAAATTAGATGAAGGCATCTCGCTTCATTTAGGAGGTTGGCATGAAAGTTCGATACCGTTCTGCCATCAAGAGTCTGACTCTGTGTTTCATTGGCTTGTTTCTGGCCTTCGCGTTGGCCGGGTCGGTCCGTGCGCAAGAGCAGTTTTACAGCGGCAAGACCATACGGATCGTCGTCGGTTTTTCCGCCGGCGGGGGCTTCGATACCTACGCGCGGGCGCTGTCGCGCTATCTCGGCAAGCACATCGCCGGCAGCCCTACCGTGATCGTGGACAATATGGCGGGCGCGGGGAGCCTGATTGCCGCCAACCATGTCTATAACGTCGCCAAGCCGGACGGTCTCACCATCGGCCATTTTATCGGCGGCCTGTTCCTCGGCCAGGTCCTGGGACAGAAAGGCGTGGAGTTCGACGCCAGAAAATTCGAGATTATCGGCGCGCCGACGACGGACCACGTGGTCTGCGCCTTCACCAAGGCGAGTGGCATTACCAGCGTCGAGCGATGGGCGGCGTCAAAAACACCCGTGAAGATGGGCGGCGTCGGACCGGGCACCTCCACGCCCGACAACGCCACCCGGATCGTCAAGGCGGCGACCGGCTTGCCCATCCAGCTCGTCTCCGGCTATAAGGGCACGGCGGATATCCGGCTGGCGGCGGAGAGCGGAGAGTTGGCCGGTGGCTGCTGGGGTTGGGAGTCGGTGAGGGTTACGTGGCGCAAGGCGTTGGAGTCGGGCGATGCGGTGGTCGTCTTGCAGGCCAACCGCAGGACTCACCCCGATCTTCCGAAAGTGCCCCAGGCGTTGAGCCTCGCGAAGACCGACGAAGGTCGTAAGATGATCGAGGTCGGCATCCATGGCGACAGCGACATCGTTCGCACTTATACCCTGCCGCCGGGAACACCGAAAGACCGCGTGCAACTTTTGCGCAAGGCCTTTGAGGGGACTCTGAAGGATCCGGAGTTCGTCGCGGAAGCGAAGAAGGCCGATTTGAGTATCCAGCTCGTGCCCGGCGACGAAGCGGAGAAGATCATCTCCGGCCTGTTCAAGCTCGATCCGGGGCTGGTCGCCAAGCTCAAAGACGTTCTCTATAACTGAGAGCTTGCCGGATTCCATACGGACCGGCGCGACCCTGCGTCCGGCGCCGGGCTGCAAACCCGTCTTCATCGATATTCCGGCGGGATCCTGGACTATTTCGCGACAGTTCGGAATATCCGTCTGCTCCCGAGACGCGGCTACCGCGCCCCAGCGAGATCCGGGCCGATGGTTTGCTTGACTTGAGGCATGAATCCGTTAGAATTGCGATTTTAAGAGCAGTCGATTTCTAGGCGACGGAGGAGTGGGGGGTGATTCATACCAATGACCGGAATCAGAGTTAGAGACAATGAATCCATCGAGAGCGCCATCCGGCGCTTCAAAAAGCTGTGCGAAAAGGCCGGCATTCTCGCGGAATTGCGCAAGCGCGAACACTACGAGAAGCCGAGCGTCAAGCGCAAGAAAAAGGCGATAGCCGCGAAAAAGAGGGCTCTGCGCCGCTCTCGCAGCCACTACTTTTAGAACCGCGCATCCCGAAGCGTCGTAGTCACGAGCGTGGGACTCAAAACCGATATTCAGGATTCGATTAAGGCCGCGATGAAAGGCGGAGACCGGCTGACGGTCTCCGCCTTGCGGCTTCTCTTGTCGGCGGTCCACAACGAAGAGATCAAGCAGCGCCGGGAGCTCGGCGCGGACGAGATCCTCAAAACGATCTCCACTCTCTGCAAGCAGCGCCAAGAGTCGATCGAGTATTTCAGCAAGGGCGGAAGGACTGACCTGTTGCGGCAGGAAGAGGCCGAGCTGGCCGTGCTGCGCCGCTTCCTGCCGGAGGCTTTGGGCGAGGAAGAGGTGCGGTGCCTGATCCGCGGCTCGATTGAAGAGGTCGGCGCCAAGGGCCTTCAGGATCTCGGCAACGTGATGAAGCACCTGATGCCCAAGGTGGCCGGGAGGAGCGACGGCAAGCGCGTGAGCGAGCTGGTCAAAGAGATGTTGCGCGGCGCGTGAGAGTTTGAAAGACAGCGAGGCGCGTTGACTTCGATTTTCCCAGGTATGACTGGCCAGTGAACATTGTCGATTCGATTCTCCTCGGTTTCCTGCTCCTGTTTGCCTTGAGAGGCTATTTTAAGGGGCTGTTCCGGGAGGTCTTTTCCTTGCTCGGCCTGGTTGTCGGATTCATGGTCGCTGTCCGTTACGACGAGCCCGTAGCCGCGCTGTGGGCGGCCTCCTGGACCTCCTCGTACTTCCTGCTCCGCGCCATCACCTTCGTCTCGCTTTTCTTTCTGGCTTACTTCGGTCTCAATCTGGTGGGCTGGCTGCTCCATCGTTCCGCGCCGCTCCTCTTCCTCCAGGGAATCAATCGAATCGGCGGTATGGTGGTGGCGGCCGGAAAGGGCGCCGCCCTGTTGGCGCTGGCGATCTTCTTTCTTACCTCTTCACCCTTTCTTCCGTCCCAGGCGACGCAGAAAATTCATCAATCCTTTCTGGCGCCCCTGCTCAGCCGGTTTGCCCAGGGGTTGATTCAGTTCGGCCGCGCGAACCTGCCGGCGCGCGGCGACGCGGATTCGGGTGAACAGGACGGTTATATTTAGGCTCGCCGCATGATTCCCGAAGCGAAGATTATCGAGATCCGCGACCGGGCCTCCATCGTCGAGGTGCTCTCGGATCACCTCACTCTCAGAAAAGTCGGCCGCAACTACCTTGGGCTCTGCCCGTTTCACTCGGAAAAGACCCCTTCTTTCACGGTCAACGAAGAAAAAGGGATATTCCACTGTTTCGGTTGCGGCGCCGGCGGCAGCGTCTTTCACTTTTTGATGCAATACGATCATCTGACCTTCCCCGAGGCGGTCGAGCGGGTAGGGAAGCGCTACGGCATCGTGGTCGAACAGCAGCGCCGGCCGCACGACCAGCGCGAGACGGAGCAGCGGGAGTCGCTGTACCGCATCAACGAGAAAGTCTCCGCCTATTTTCATGAGAACCTGTTCAGCCGCGCCGGCGGCAAGGGGGCGCTTGAGTATCTCAAGGCCCGCGGCGTCGACGAAAAGGCGGCGCGGCGGTTTTATCTCGGCTATGCGCCTCAGGGCGGCCAGGGCCTGGTCGAATATCTCAAGCGCGAGGGCATCTCGTTCAAAGACGCCGTGCGGCTGGGACTGCTGAGCGACCGGGGCGCGGAGCGCTACGGCGAGAAATTTTTCGGGCGCCTGATGTTTCCGATCGCCGAGCCGGGCGGCAAGATCGTCGGATTCGGCGGGAGGGTGATGGGAGAGGGACTGCCGAAATATTTGAACTCTACGGAGACTCCGCTCTTCCGCAAGGGAGCGACACTCTATGGGCTGTTCCATGCCAAGGAGGCGATCCGCCAGCAGGACCGCGTGGTCGTGGTCGAGGGCTACCTCGACGCGATCGCGCTGTCGCAATTCGGCGTCGCCCACACAGTGGCGACGTTGGGGACCGCGTTGACGCCGGACCATGTGCGGATCCTGGGACGCTACACCAAGAACATCGTCGCCCTGTTCGACGGCGACGAGGCCGGGCGCAAGGCCGCGGCGCGCAGCTTCGAGATATTTCTCGAAGGAGGGCTGTTGGGACGCGCGGCCTTCTTGCCTAAGGGAGAGGATCCCGATACGTTTATTCACTCCCAGGGGAAAGAGGCGTTGGAAGCGATCATCGATCGGGCGATTCCGCTTGCCGATTACCACCTGACTTGGCTGGAAGAGCGCTTCGGCCGGAGCCTTGAAGCCAAAAGTCAAATCGCTCAGGAGGTCAAGCGGGTTTTAGGGAAAGTCCGCAATGCTTTCGAGGCCGATCTGTTGATCCGGCGGGCGGTCGATGTGCTGGGAATTCGCGAGAGCCTGTTGCGCGCGCCCGCCGCCGGCGGAGCTGAGCGCGCGCCGGCCGGCGGAACTCCTTCCAAAGACGCGCCGCTGACCGCCCGCGAAGACATGGCGGAGCGCTCCTTGGTCAGTCTCATGCTCAAGTCACCTGCCGTTATTCAACAGGTGATGCAGGAGGGCGAGTTCGAGCGGTTGATGAGTCCCGCGTGGCGGGAGTTGGTTGGGGCGATCCTCGCCGAGTGGCAGGAATATGGCGAGGTGGAAGCGACGCGCTTCTCTCAAAGACTCTCGTCCCAGCGCGCCGCCGAGATCGCCGGGCTTATCCTTGAAGGTGAAAAGATCGCCGAAGAAGACGTTGAAAAAATAGCCGCCGACTGCCTGTCCCACCTCCGCAGGCGGCAACTGAGAGACCGGCAGCGACAGTTGCGCCAGGCGATTCGCCTTGCGGAAGAGGTGCAGGACGAGAAGACTATAAGAGAAAGGATCCTCGAATGGCAAAAGGCCGGCCAAAGAGAACGATAGCTGCTCCGCCAGTGGCACGCGGCCAAGACGGACATCCGCTAAAGCCTGAGAAACCGGCCTCCCTCTCTCCGCAGATCGGGCAGAAGAAGGGGATGAAGGAGGTCAAAAAGCTCATCGACCTCGGCAAGGAGAAGGGCTACCTGACCTACGACGAGGTCAACGACATGCTGCCGGCCGACGTCGTATCGCCGGACCAGATCGACGATGTCATGTCTCTGTTCGGAGAGATGGACATCGAGGTCATCGACTCCAACCAGAGGGTGACGCTAGCCGGCCAAGGGGAAGATCTGTCGGAAGAGGAGGAAGAAGAAAAGGAGATCGAAGTCGAGGTGGACGGCGACGTCACCGGCAAGACCGGGGATCCGGTCCGGATGTACCTTCGGGAGATGGGCACAGTCTCGCTCTTGAGCCGCGAGGGCGAGGTCGAGATCGCGAAGAAAATCGAGCAGGGCGAAAAACAGGTTATCGAAGAAGTGCTGTCGAGCCCGCTGGCGCTCAGCCACGTCTTGTCGCTCGGAGAAAAGCTGGCGCAACACGAAATCCGCGTGCGCGAAATCATCAAGGAGGACGGAGAGGAGGAGGTCGAAGAGCTGGAAGACGAAGAGGTCAACGAAAAAGGTGTTTTAGAGGAGATCGGCAAGCTGAGAAGGTTGGCGCGGGAGCGAGATAAGATCAAGCGCCAGATCGCCGGGAAGAAGACTTCGGCCCGCAAACGCAAAGTTTTGGCCGAGCTCCTCGCGAAGCACCAGGAAAAGGTGTTCGCGGGCCTCAGGGACATGCAGCTCAACCGGCGGCAGACCGAGGCGATCGCCGATGGACTTAAAGCCGCCATGGGTCGGCTGCTTACATCCGACCGCGAACTATCGGACTTCGAGCGCCGGACCGGCAAGGCGGCCCAGGATATTCTACAGATCGCGCCGACCAACGGGCGCAAGAAGGCCTGGCAGCGGGCCATCGGATCGCTGCGCATGGGGCACCAGGCCATCGAAGAGATGGTCGAGGCGATCCGCGAGGGCAGGCGGGAGGCGCGGCGGGTTGAAAAGGAGCTTGAGATGCCCGCCGAAGAGCTCCGGCGTCGCGTCCGATCGATCGTCGAAGGCGAGACCCGGGCGAACATCGCGAAGAAGGAGCTGATCGAAGCCAATCTCCGTCTGGTGGTGAGCATCGCCAAAAAATACACCAACCGCGGCCTTCAGTTTCTGGACTTAATCCAGGAGGGAAACATCGGCCTCATGAAGGCCGTCGACAAGTTCGAGTACCAGCGCGGCTACAAGTTTTCCACCTATGCGACCTGGTGGATTCGTCAGGCGATCACGCGCGCGATCGCCGACCAGGCGCGCACGATCCGCATCCCTGTCCATATGATCGAAACCATCAATAAACTGATTCGCACCTCCCGCTACCTGGTCCAAGAGATCGGGCGCGAGCCGACCCCCGAAGAGATCGCCGGCAAGATGGAGATCCCCTTGGACAAGGTGCGCAAGGTGTTGAAGATCGCCAAGGAGCCGATCTCGCTGGAGACCCCCGTGGGCGAGGAAGAGGACAGCCACCTGGGAGATTTTATCGAAGACAAGCGGATCATGACGCCGTCGGACGCGGTGGTGAACATCAACCTCCAGGAGCAGACCAAGAAGGTGTTGGCGACGCTGACGCCGCGCGAGGAGCAGGTGCTGCGCATGCGGTTCGGCATCGGGGAGAAGTCCGATCACACCCTGGAAGAGGTCGGCCAGAAGTTCACCGTCACGCGCGAGCGCATCCGTCAGATCGAGGCCAAGGCGCTGCGCAAGCTCAGGCATCCGAGCCGCAGCAAGCGACTCAAAAGTTTCATGGAAACGTAGGAGACCGGTGAAAAAGGCCCGCCTTGCGCAGAGCGCATGGCGCAAAGCGCGGAACATTCGCCACGAAGTAACGAAGGAAGAGAAGATGTCTCGCGCAAAGACGCAAAGGGCGCCAAGTTCGGAGAACTATTTCTTTCTTTGCGAGCTTGGCTCAGCCACAAAGATGGCTGATCAGCCTCAGGCTGAGTCTTCGCTGGCGGGATGTATCCTTTGAACTGCCGGCGGCGAAGGTGTATTCTTAAGACTCATCGCTCAGCACTCTTAGCTCAGCACTTTTCTTTACGGGCCCATAGCTCAGTTGGTTAGAGCCACCGGCTCATAACCGGTAGGTCCCTGGTTCGAGTCCAGGTGGGCCCACCATTCGACTCGCGGCATTCCTGCCGCTCGCTCATGGCAGGCCCTAATGCTCGATTGATCCCGGTCATTTCAGTGGGTTCAATTGCGTTCCGTGAGGTCATTCGATACCTTCAAGGTCATGAAGAAGGCGGGCAAAAATGGGTTCAAAGTACTTAGCCCGGAGGAAGGTCAGAAACTCCTCGACCGGCAGGCGCGCCGCTATCTTCGCATGAGCGGGCCGGAGTTTGTCCGCAAGTGGAAGGCGAAGAAAATTGACAACCCCGATCGACCGGAAGTCATGAGGGTCGCCTTTTTACTTCCGTTTGGTGGGTAAGTCTCCCTACCAAGCAGTTCGCAACTTCATCGAGCCGCTTAACCGGGATCTCTCCTGCGTCACGAAAGCCGTTTTGGTCGCAAGCGGCTCCGACCCAGCCAACCAACGTCACGCGGTTGTACTGAACAACGGCAATCCGGTAAGTCTCCGGTCCAACCCCCCTCTGTGGCTCACGGTATTGATGCATTACAAAGTTGTGCCGGCGCAGGGGCAATTTGGGCCGTGGAAGGTTTCAACCGCGGCGTATATTTACTCGATTCAGGACAAACAGGGGCATGAGCTACTCGCTTACCATTGGCATCCGACTTCCACCCCGCAGTACGATTACCCGCATCTGCACGTTCACAGCGGCGTTCTTGCGAAACTTCACCTGCCTACGCGGCCCATTTCGTTGGAAGAAGCGCTCAGACTTTTGATTACCCAACTCAACGTGAAGCCGTTCAAGAAAGAATGGGAAAAAGTTTTGCGGGAAACGCAGGAAGCCCACCAAAAATTCCAAACCTGGGATTGAACTACGTCCACCGATCCACGGCTCTACGGCTCGCGTTATTTGAGCCGCTTCGACAATGACGGCAGCAGAGCGAGAATGACTATTAGCAGCAAAACAATTGCGATAAAGGCCCACGGCGGTCCCAGGTACTCAAAGCTGAAGGTTCCTACTCGGCCCTCAAAGAGAAATCTCGTAATCATCGGACCCCCCTGATCAATGTGTTAACGCAAGACCTGATCCTCGACGGTTTGCCGACTTTTAGTGAGGGAATTTGTCTGCGGTAGGCCCAGGTGTAAAGTGTGTTGAGCCTTACCCGGAGGATACTCGCAGCCTCCGCCAGGGTTAATAGATGATCCATGTAACTCACCTCCGCGTACCTAGCTTGACGATAGCACGCGGAGTGAGGCTACTTTTTCACGGAAAAAACGATTTATTGGGGGAAGAGAGAATGTTTTGAAGTCTGTGTTTGGTAATTTTGAAAGCTCGATCAGTCAAAAGAAGAGCCATATCCCTCAGTGTATCAGGGCGGCACTTGGGGTTATCTTCCCCATCTAAGCACCAAAGCTCCCGAAGCGTTTCGAGTCGCATCTCGAAGGCTTGGCTCACGGTCTTTACCCTGAGGCTTCGATTCCGATATCCGTTAGAAACCTTAAGCGCGTGAGCGATTTGATCGACGAGAAACAGTTGGCGGTAGTAATAAGCCTTGATAGTTTCCGAACCGAAGTTCAGACGATTCTTGGCCCCGCGAGTTTCGGGAGTGAGAGCCCTGGCCACTTCTCTAAGTTGCGTCACCCCTCGCTTTCTTAAAACGGCCAGCCCAGAGAAACAGAGCCCTTGCCAGTAACGGATAACCTCAACCACGGCGGTCGCTAAGCGATCTTTGAGTTGCAGGTATTTCGTGAAATAGTCGCTGTTGTCCTGCTTCAGGACTTCCTCATTTTGTGCCGTGAGCCGTAGAGAATCCACACCGAACTTTTTAATTGCACGAATAACGTAGCGGTCGGCGGTGTCAGAGAAAAATTTTTGGCTCAGCGAGTCTTCGTGTCCCCATCCGCGACGAATGCGCTCTAAAAAAAAATACAAAGGCATGCAGTAACCCAAAAAAATGGCTTCAAGATCTGCGGAAGATGCTTCCTGAGAACGGGCTGACTGACACTGCCTCAGAACGTACTGAATTTCCGCCTTCGCATATCCTGAATCGGCTTTGCCCCGGAAGTACTCGCTAGGCTTCTTGTCTCTTCGTCTCTTTTGGGGGTTTCTAGAAGTCATTTCCCATTTTTCTGAAGTTCCCTTAGGGTCTTTGCCAAACCTTGGCGCTTCACGTCTTTTTTTGAGTTGTTCCTATGACGCGCTAAAATTTCCCTTTGCTTTGCTTCGAGTCTTGGCCCCATAACTTTCATTACTTCTTCCGCGTGCTTTGCAAATCCCTCTTTTTCTGAACGTCCCTTGATGCGCTCGGCCCACTTCGCGTCTGGTTTTTTGAGTTGTTCCCACCAGCCCCCCAAAAAATACAAAAGGATAGTGGCACTTACAACGACAAGAATTAGGAGTTTCAGCGTCCAGATGAATCCATCCCATAAATACTCAACCATATCTTACCTCGGAGAGGTGCTTCGTGGCGTGAGTCGTCACCGGGCACCGAATGATAAATACAACCTCTGGTGACGTTCCCGTAACTTCAGTAACTGTCGTTCCATACTCTCGATGTCTTGATTAAGCCGGTAAACCGAAGCCAACGAAGCCTTTCCGGGCCGCCTATGAGACAGATAATCAATCGCGGAACATAGGCGACACAGAAAAACCTTCCCGCCGTTTTGAGTCGGCAGAAAAATTTTATAGGAAGTTTGCTCGCACGAAGGGCAGACAAACTTTAATGCAAGCCTTTTTCCGCCGAAGCAGTGTTGTCCGACCAGGCGCACGACGTACCCTATGTTCTCTCCACGCCACCTATAATCCAAGCGAATCGCGGGTTCTCTCGCTGCGGCGCAATACGTCCATTTTACAAGGAGAGACAGCTCCGGTTGCGCCTTGGTTTTAAGCATCACACTCCCGGAGAACTCGCGATCCCGGAGAACGCGGTCAATCTCTACCCTTGGCAGGATAAAGCATTCTTCGGCAAGCTTCTTCATATGCAGGCGACAGCCCGATTTTACTCAGCTTACCTAGCAGTTTTCAATGAAAAAATACGAAATGCAACACCTACAGTTTAGTTAGCTATCCTGCTTCTTAAAAAAAATGGTCCGCGATTATCGGAGGTCGTTTTGAGATATACATTGACCCTGACGGGTGGTGGCCCCCCGTCGGCTCACTCTCGGTGTCTCAGGGCACGGATAGACCAAACAACGGACCGGATAACGAGGAGAAGCGGGTAGATGATGAGTATACCGAGATAGGCACTAACGTCCGTCATCACTTCAGCTAAATAATTCCATAGCGGCTTGCGCTCCCAGGTCGTTTCTAACTCCGCGACGGACGCGGCTGGTGCTTTTGGCCTAACCTTGCCGGTGAGTTTAGGCTCGCTCTTATCCTTGGTGTACGCTTCGTACAACTTCTGCGCTTCCTGTGGTGTACTTGCTAGAAACTCCTGCTCAGAGCCAGGGTGTGCCCACCACTGCAATTCTCCCTGTGGTGCCTGTGATGACGGTGAATTACCGGTATCCTTGACCCCTTCCGATGAACCATGGGGTTGAAAGATATTCTGTGAATTGTCCTTTAGGATTTCGTGATTCGTCGGCACCGGACCTAACCAGAAAGGTAATAAAGGCCACGAGTCCGATTCGACACTTACCCACTGGTACGAGGCTAACACCAACGGGCTGAGGAAGAAAACGGCAAGAAAAATTAACCATTCACGCGCGACGATTCTCTTTAATGGCATGGCTTCTTATCCGAGACGCCTGTTCTTCACCGCGCGTTTCTTGGGTATCATCGCTCATGTTTACTGTATAGCAGCAACGAAGCAAAACCAACAACAGTCCAAACGATTAGCAAGATCAAAAATACTCCGGGTAAAGCACCGCCCCGAGCCCCATTGAGACCGTCGCGACGACGCCCCGTCCTCGCCGGCTCGCTCCCCTTCGTCCTGGACCGCCCAACCCTCCCGTCGTCTCTCCCGTCTCTCCCATCTCCCTCGCTCCCCTGCGCCACTCGGACCATCCCCCGTCCTCGGCGGTCCGTCCCGTTCCCCTACCGGTTTCCCTCGCGCTCCCTTCCCTTACCCCTTACCCTAATCTTGCGTGCTCCTGTCGCACTCCTACGAGTCTAGGCCCGCTCCACCCACGCCTCTTTGTCTTCCCCCCGCGCTCGCCAGCGCGGCCCGGACTCTTCGTCGGCTCGGTCCGCTCGCAAGTAAAGGGAAGGGGGTGTTAGGAGTCGGAAGCGGATTTTCACCCATTGTGTCTGCTACTTCCAGGGCTTTTCAACCCTTTAGCCGACGCGGCAATGCGGTTGATCTATTGCTCTATTGATCCCGCTTCCGGACTCACGGCTGAAGCAGTTCCGCTAACTCTGAAATCTTCGGTATCTCCTCCAGCCTCCGCACCATAGCGACGATCTTATGGGCTCTCGCGCTCGGCAGGGCCAGGGCCGCGTTGGCGCGGAATTTCTTCTCGATCTCTTCCGGCGGGAGCGGCAGTTCGAGGCCGCCGCGAGGGTAGGCTTGGTTCTCTTCCAACAGCCTTCCGTCCTTGAGTCTGATCTTGACGTGGCCGGAGAAGTGGCGCGGGTAGTCGATCGTCGCGTCGAGTTCGTAGCGAACCTTTGCCGCCAACTGAAGAATCTGTTCGTCCCGAATTGCGCTGTCGGAAAATTCCTCTAGCCCCGCCGTGCCGCGCGCGAGGATGACGGCGATGCTGTAGGGCAGGCTGAACTTCGCGCCGTAGGAGCTGACCGGCCTTTGCTTGTCCTTGAGCGGCTCCCAGAGCCGGTGCACCGGCCCTTGCGCCGTGCGGCAAATGATCTCCGCAATATCGTCCGGCCTGATGGCGTACTTCTCCCGCAGCGCGAGGGCGCAGTCCATGTAGGCGTGCGAGATCGAGCCGCACGGGTAGGATTTAAAAGCGATGCGGGGAATTTCCCAGGTTTTCCCAAGCTCGTCCAGCTTCTCGAATTCGTACGCATGATCTCCGCCGAAGGCGCGGTAAAAGCCGTGCTCGCCCTCGAAGACCGTAGCGGGGCCGCGAAAGCCACGCTGCGCGAGCATCGCGGCAACGATGCCGCCGTGAGACGACCAGCCCGGATGGAGCCGTTTGGTCCAGGTGCCGTCGGCCAGGTATTCGATAATGCCGGAACTCTGGCTGCCGCAGATGCCGAAGGCATCGACGAACTGTGAGATGCTGAGGCCGAAGAGCTTGCCTGCCGCCGCCGCAGCGCCGAATGTGGAGCAAAGAGCCGTCGGATGAAAGCCGCGCGCGTGAAATTTTCCCGGCGCGGCGAGACCGATCTTGCACATAACCTCGATCCCCGCCACCCCGGCAACGAGCACGTCATTTCCACTTGCCGCCAGCGCTTCTCCGACCGCCAGGGCCGTCACGGCGCCGCAGCACCCCGTGTGGACGATCGCCCCTTCCAGCGTGTCGTCGTAGTCCAGGCCGTGCGCCAGCGTCCCGTTGGCCAGGACCGCGTTTGCCGCAGCTACCTTCTCAGGCGTCCCGATCAGGCGGCTATCGGGATTCCCGCCGAGGGCGCGCGCGGTGTCGAGCGCCATTCGACCGAAGTCCATGGTCGAAGAGGCGAGCGCGATTCCCAACGTGTCGAGAAAGATCAGCTTCGCTTTCTCCCTGACGTCGCCGGGAACCGCTTCGAGCTTCAGACCGCCGATAAAGGCCGCGATCTTTTCGGAGTGCCGTTCCATCTTTTGTTCCTGGGTCTCCTGCCTCTCGTCTTGGTAGATTTCTCGGTCGATCCGCGTTTCCCTCCGCCGAGAACGCGGATTAAAGGCAATATGCTTCGCATCTTGTCCAGATTGGCAACCAGCTCGATCGCCTCTTCCGTGGCGGCGCGAGAGAGCACCAGGCGCGCGCAGTCGCGGAATTTCTCGCCGAGATCGGCCCAGGTCATCGGCTTCAGCGGATGGCCCTTTGCGACGTCGGCCCTCGCCTCCACGGTTTTGCCGTCCTTGAGCTTGACCCGCACGCGGGAACGCACTTGATCGTATCCCAGCGCCTCCAGCTCGGGATCGACAACTAAGGTCACGCGCTTCATCAGCTCGACGACTTTGGGCTCGCGCACCTTGCGGTCGGTAAACTGGGCGATGCCGGCCTTACGCTCCAAGATCCCGATCGCCATGCAGAAGGGAATGCTGAATTTTCCTTCGAGAGCGGTTTTGGGCATGGGATAGATGAGGGCGTTGGGGACATTGGAATTCGTTCCGACCTCGACGGACTCGATGTCTCCCGCCCTGAGATCGTGGCGCCTGACCAGATCGAGAATCGCATCCTCGGCCGGATGAGAGAGCGAGCCGGAAGGGTAGGGCTTGATCGAGATTCCCGGCTCCTGCATGAAGTAGGGGCGGCCGAGCCGGCCGGCGAGCTTCGTTTCGTCGCATCCGCCCGCCGCGGCGTTGAAGAAGCCCCGCTTCGCTTCGAGGATATTGGTGGCTGAGGTGAAACCCTTTGCCGCGAGTTGCGCCGCCGTCACGCCGTTTTCCGCGGCGCGTCCGGCGTGGAGCGGCTTGGTCATCGTGCCGAAATTTTCGCGCAGGCCGGAGGCCATGCTCGCCGCCAGGCCTAGGGCGCGTGCCAGCTCCTCCTCTTTCAAGTTAAGGAGCTTTCCCGCGGCCATTGCGGCGCCAAGCCCGCCGATCGTCGCCGTAGAATGAAAGCCTGCTTGATAGTGACGCGGGTTGATCGCGTCGGCGATGCGGCATTCCACCTCGACCCCAAGAATGTACGCCAGCAAAAAATCTTTCCCCGCTACACGCTCTTTCTCTCCTACGGCAAGCACTGCCGAGAGAATTGGAACCGTCGGATGGGTGAGCAGGCCGTAAACCGCTTCTTTGGAAGTCGAGAGTTGCGTGTCGTCATAGTCCATCGCATGGCCGGCGGCGCCGTTCGCTAAACCGGCTTTTGCTTGGGGTGCCATAAAGCCGCCGCCGATGACCGTCGCTTCGGGCCTGCCGGCGAATTGCCGCAGGTAAGCCTGGAGGATGCGCGACCCCTTTTCCGTCGATCCCGCCAGGGTGACTCCAAGACCATCGAGGACGAACCCCAGAGCAAGGCGGATCACCTCAGAGGGTATGTTCTTATAGCGTGTCTTATGGACAAAGCCCACAACCTCTTGTGTGAGACCCATGATGTTCTCCTTCAACCGCGTTGTCGTCTGAAGAGATCGACCGATAGCATTATCCGCTTTGGTTTTCCAGCTCTGTCCCTATTCCCGCCACGCGGGAAATGAGGGCCGAGGCAGGCTTTTGAACCGGGGTTTGATTTCCCGATTTTTCGCTTGACAAGGGGGGGCGGGATTTCGTATAACGACTCAAGTTCGGGGCACAAAGGAATCCTTATCCGGCAGTTGACATCGCAAGGCCAGTTTAGTAAAAGCGAACACAAGGCGTATCGTAAACAATTCAGACGGAACTAAAAGGAGGAAAACATCTATGAAGTTACTAGCTAGCGCGCTTGCCATAGTCTTGGCGGTTGTGCTTTGGGCGCCGAAGGGCGGCGCTGCGGAGATTGAGACATTCGCGTATGTATCGGCCTCTGTCGGGGCAGAGAGGGAAACGGGTACGCCGTGGGGCCGTAATAGTGGAAATGTCGGTCGAGCCGGCGGCAGAGGCGGCATTGAGGCTTTGGGAATGCTTCCTTTTGCCGTGCAGAATCTCGGTCTTCAGGGATCTCTTCAGTACGTTGGAGGTTTGGGGAGCAGGTTCGGGGTAAGCGCGGGTCCGGTTTACGGCTGGGCGGGGGGTAAGGCCGGCGTCTTTGTAAACTACCAGCACCGCACCCTTCGAGATTCTGACTTCTTGTGGATCACTCCGGCAGTGGCCCTTTACTACGGCCAGATGAATGTGAATGTTAGCTACACGCAGCCGGTTTCTTCCCCTCAAAAAACCCAAGCTTTTGACATCAAACGGGTGGACGTCCCAACAAACCGCCTTCAAGGCACTGTAAGTTATTTCCCTACGTTTGATCTTGGCGCGCTCAACGTGATCACCGGAAACAAGAAGAATAATTTAGAGCTGACCGCCGGCCTGCAGATCAACACGTTTGGCGGCCCCTTCCGTCACGAGGTTCAGAGTGCCGGAGTCGGGCCTATTGTTGGCATGGCTGTGATGCCGTGGCAGAACGTTGAAGTCAACGTGTTTAAGGTCACATTCGACAACCGCTCCCGCTATAGCTATGAATCCGGTGTGCGGGTCTTTTTCGGCAAGGATAACACGTCGCTCCTTGACTGGCGGCATAAGTATCTAGACGCCGGCCCGAAGCCTGTGGCTGGATTTACAGCCGCGAAAACCGATTGATCCATGACTCTGATGGCTAACAGGGGGGGGGAGACAAATCCCCTCCCCTTTTTTTTAAGCGAAACGGCACGACATCGATTAGACTAATCAACCCAGGGAGTCATGATTGGCGCTCTCTGATTCGCCTCAGACGTTAAGCGGCCGGCCCGTTCAAACGCCTCCCCCGCTTCCTCATAATTTCCGTTCTTCTCGTAGGCCACACCCAAGCTATACCAGAGGCCACTATCTCGTGGGATACGGCGAATCCCTTTTTGGTATAAGGCTACTGCCTCCGAGAGGCGCTCTTGCTCGATGAAAAGGTTTCCCAGACAATCGTAGCCCCGCCGATCCTCAGGATCGAGTTCGACCAGTTGTGCGCAAGCCTCGACGGCTTTGTTAGTTTCTTGTTTCTCCAAATGCGTCATGGCTATGCCAAGGTAGGCGTCGGTGTAAAAGGGCATGAACCTCAAGGCGGCGTGGTAGTCGGCCAAGGCTTTCTCGTAGTCACCCATTCTTCTGTAAAGCTCTCCGCGATAGAAGTACGCATAGGGGGCGCGGGAGTCCAGTTGGACCGCCTTGTCGAGATCCGCCAAAGCCTCCGCATCGCGGTTCAGGCGTGAGTTCAGATATCCGCGAAGCACGTAAGGATGGGATCGTCCAGGTCGCAACCTGATGGCCTGTTCAAACATTTCTTTAGCGTTTTCGTGGTTCTCCTCATTGAGAAATTCCATCCCGAGCATCATATAGGCGCGAGGGTTTGCGGGATCCTTTCGGAGGACGTCGTTCCACAGCGTCGTCTCGTCGCGCCAAGTCCGATTGCGGGCGATCGTGGCGCCGAGGAGCGCCACCAGGACCAGGCTTCCCACCGTGACGCAGAGGCGCCGAAGCCGCGAGGCGTTTCTTTCGTTCGATCCACCGAATCGAGGCCGGAGCCAGGTATATGCTTTAAAGCCGAGCATCGCGGCGATCACCGCCAGCGCTACGTAGGCCGGGTACGCGCGGTAACCCACGACCGCATCGGCCAGCGGGATGAAGCTTGCCTCCGGGAGCAGCGCGACAAAGTACCAGAAGGAAAAAAGACTTATTAGCGGCTCTGTCCTGCGCACGCGCCACGCGAGAACAAGGAGCGCAATGATCAACCCCAGGGACAACAAGACTTGAGTGTCCCAGAGGGAATGGGACCAGCCGAAACCGGCGAAATCAACGAGCAACGGGTGCGGCCATAAGAAAAGCTTGAGATAGTAGATCCAGGCGCGAAATTGAGTAAGCAGGTAAGACAGCGACGAAACTTCCCTGGCGGCCACGACGCTGGTGAACATTCGAGCCAAAAGTAACGTTCGTATCGCGAGATAGGCGAAAAAAACCGATACAACCGGAATATACTTCTTTATCCGCCGAGGCTCCTGCAGGAACAATCGCAGCGGGTTTTTACACGCTGGGTTCAGAAACAGGATTTCGTAAAGCATCAAGACCGCCGGTAAAGTAACAGCGGTCGCTTTGGTACCCACCCCCAACGCAAACGAGAGCAGTCCCGCTGCATGCCACGGCAGTTGTTTGCTTCTCCCGTCGCTGAAAGGCCCCCGCAGGAAGCAGTAGAAAGCGAGTATGTAAAAGAGCGTGGCGAGCACCGAGCTGCGCGCCCAGATGTAGTCGACGGCTTCGGTGTTTGCCGTGTGGACCGCGAAGAGACTTGCCGCGAAAAGCGCAGGCAAGGCCGCAGGGATAGGGGGATCCGCTGGCGGCCTCGGGGGTGTTTGCTCACGTATCTCCGTGATGATGAGGAAAATCAGAAAGGCTGCTCCTAGATGGAAAAGAAGGTTGAAGAGACGGAAGACTGTGGGGTTGAGGCCGCCGATGGAATAACTTAACGCGTAGGTTATCTGTAGCACCGGACGCCACTCTCGCGTGCGGCCCAAAGCAAAAGTGGAGGGGTTGGTGAAGTAGGAGGGTATATTTTTCAGATCTCGAATTGTAGGATTGCGAACGACGCCGACAATGTCATCAAAATGAAAGCTGTTCGGCAGGGCGTTAACATAAGCGATAAAGGTGATCGCAGCGAGGAAAACGAAGGCGAGAAGTCTTGGATGCTTATAAAATATTCGCGCCGGCAGATCTCTAAATGCGTCCATTTGAATGAGTCCTCCCGCGTGTCGAAGTTGCGGCCAGCTGGCGCTGGCGGATCTCGTGGATCAAAGCAAGATAGCGCTGCATGTGAACCTCCGGCGTCCAGTTCCGCAAGTAAGCTTCATAACCGCTGAGTCCCAGAGCGCGCCGGTACGATGAATCCGTCAACAAGCGATCCATGGCGGCAATCAGCTCAGCCTCCGTGTCGTAGACCAATCCGCCGCCGCTCTCTTCAATGATTTCCGGCATGGCGCCGAGGTTCCTCGCCACGGCTGGCGTCTTTTGGCTGAAGCTCTCGATGATCACCTGGCCGAAAGTCTCGAAGCAGATCGACGGCACGATGACCGCGACCGCCTGGCGATAGAGGGCCGGCAGTTTGCTTTCGGGCAGATGACCGAGAAACCGGATGTTCGGGCTGCCCGCAGCCAGTTGCCTCAAGTTTGACTCGTAAGCGCCTGTGCCCGCGACGAGCAACTGAGCCTTCGCGTAACTCTTGAATGCCGGGATGAGGGTTTGAAGCCCTTTGAGTTTTTCCAGGCGGCCGACGAAGAGAAAATAAGGTTTCGCCGCCTCGGTGGCCGGGCCTTGCGTCCTCGGCGCAGAGTCGTCTTCGGCTGAGGGGAAGAAATGAGGGACATGGACAATCGGCAAGGCGAGTCCCATCTCACGGTGTTTTTCTTTACTGAAACGGCTCGGGGCGATGAAACTATCGACATGCCGGGTTGCCGCTTCCAACAGGCCGAAGTAGCGCCACCATTGGGGCGGCCGCTTATAACTTAGCGTGCACAGAAAGCAGTGGGGCTGGGTGCATGCCGCGCGGTTGAACCTGAACAGCACATGAGTGGGGCATACCAGCCAGTATTCGTGCAGGGTGTACAGTTTAATCCCGCGGCCGTATTCCAGAATTTTCGGCCCAAGCAGTGAGATGTTGTGATAATGGATGACGTCAAAGCCTTTATCCAGAATTCGAGCGATAGCCGCCGACTTGAAGAACGGAAAACCGGTTTGTTGCGTCACCAGCGGAGAGAGCCATCCGAAGGGGCTTTTAAGACCGTGGACCGTCACATTCGGATGGTCGTCATATTCGCCGGAAGCGCCACAGCCTGCCACGGATCGATAGGCGTCCCGGCAGTGGATGACGTCGACCTGATGACCGCGTCGCGCCAGCTCGTTGGATAGGCGGTGGACGAAGATCCCGTCCCCGCCAAAATTGTAGGGCGGATAGAACGTGGTGACCATGCAGAAGCGAAGAGGTCGGTTCATTCTCAGGCTGGGTCGAACCGGCGCGGATTCGGGTGGAATACTGTGCGCCACAATATCCCACGGCGCCGGCTCCGTCAACTTGGGACCGAGCCGACGATCATTCTTGGCCTGTGGCAGTTAGTTTTTCCACTTGCTACCGGATGCGGCGGCGCATCAGATGGAGAGGCATCAGCTTGCCTCGGGCGGTCCAGATGGGTTCCATCCGCTTCACTCTCAGCGTTTTGGCGCGACTCCAGTGGGCTCGTGCCAAGTCCGCTGCAACGCTACTGCGACCCAACGCCTCCAGCACCGTTGCGATCACCGCCGTGTCATCGCTGATTTGCACCTTGGGACTGATCAACAAGTTTAACCGGGTGAAGCCTTGTTCGTCTTCTTCTTCGGCCAACTGATAGTCCAGGGGACTGCCGCCGAATTTTGCCGGGAGGACTTCCTCCAGGATGCGGATCATGTCACTTCCTACCAATGTCACGCCTTCACTGGTTAGCTTGCGGAAGCTGTGAATGTCACGCAGGTGCTCAGTGAAGCCGTAGGATTCCAGCGGGCAGCCACAGGAGCGGGTCTCCATGACGCCGTAGTCATCGCTTTCCACGTTCAGCATCAGTTTCGGTGCTGACGGCCGCAGGGTCGTAAAATAAAAGGCATTGACGGTGATTTCTGAGCCAGGCACTTGGCGCGGATGTTGGATTAGGGCGGTCGAGTCCTTAAAGAAGTGCAAGTCGTTGGCCTCGATCGGCCGGACACACCCCGTCCCGATGATGCCAGCCTCGGTGAAGACGTAATGGGGCACACAACGGGCGCCGCTGCGACTGATCTCTCGCATTTTTGCCGGTGTCGGCGGCTCCCCGCCGCCCAAAAAAGTCGTCCCAGTAAGATCTAATCCTTCTTCTCGCGCCGCTACACACACACGCAGCGCCTTACTGAAGTGGGTGCGAATCAAGCACGCGCCATGAGTCTTCACGGCCTCAGCGGCCCAACGTGCCACGATCGCTGCCTGGTCCAGGCTTACCGGCCTGGGGTGAGGGATGGGTGCGCCGCACAAGCGGGCCGCGAAGATAATGGTTTTGTTAGCAAGACGGTACTTTAAAAAAGGCCTCAAGTCTCGGTTCGTCATGGGGGAAAACCACTGCTGGGGAATGAATCCGAGGCGCGCAAAACAGAGGATGTTTAAAAAACCAGTGCCGTCGGGAAGGGTGCCATACCAGATGGCCTTCGGCATTTCGAGGACGCCGTGAGCAGCGTATGCCAGCATGAGATTGATCGCTGTATCGGCGATGTGATCCAAGTCGATATCAACCCGCGTCCCGGCACCGGTCGTTCCACCCGACTCCGCCTGGTAAAAGCGACTCAGATACGGGTTGTCGAAGTCCTGCGGCTGCACGTGGATGGCACGTCCCTGCCGCACGATGGCTTCGCGGCCTTTGAACTCCTCAAAGGTAATATAAACTCCGGCTTCCCGCAGGGTGCGCAGAGTTTCTTCTAATCCTTTGGACCCAACCATGTTGCGGATGTCTCCCATCTCGCAACCGGCAAGTTTGAGCAAGGAAAGATAAGGGCTGCGGCGATAGCCGAAGATGCCTCGCTCAACGAGTCGCAGGAAATTTTTTTCCCGATCAGCCATGCGCTGCCGGACAATCTCGCGAGCTTCCTCGAGGGAAATGGTATGGCGGAGGAAGCCGCGCAGTCCTCTGGCGAAGCGCCAGTACATTTTCAGATCAGCGAAGATGCTCATGGCCGCATGCTCTCATTCATGCCCGCCGAGCTTGTAGGAAAAGGCGTTCAAGTGGCACATTCACCCTCGATCTCGGAGCCATCCCAACGACAAAAAATATCGAGCGCGCAGCCGGAGCACGATCTTCCAGCGAGTCCATCCGCGCCGCCAACGTCCCCAATCCCATCGATAGTAGCGCAGTCGGTCCATGGCAAATTCGAACTTGGTCGGGGGTGTGATGGGTCGCGCCTTCGGCGTCGCGCCGATGAAGTCGTAGCCCATGGCTTCCATCCCGGTCGCGCAAGCGGCTTCGATTTGTTCGATCTCGCGGCGCGGCATCTCCCGGAATCTGCCCATATGCCGAGGATCCACCGGCCCTAGAAGGTCCTGGTTAAATCGGATTTTTGCCAGCCGGTCGGGAATCCTCTCGTAGAAACGCAGCATATCGGATTCGTAGCACTCACCCATGTAGGAGCACATGGCCTCGACGCCTTCCGTTGGTTGTTGCACAAACTTTTCGTACTGTACGAGGTGAACCCGATGGGAAAACTGCCGGTAACTGATAAAGGCCGCGTTCCACAACGCGGTTGCTCCCGGGCGGCTGATGCCGAATTTCTCCCGAATCGCGAGCACCGCGTCACGAGGATCGCGCATAAGGAAGATCACCGGACTGTCGGGCAGCTTCTCGGTGATCTCCGGGAGATAGCTATGATGCCCCGGTGTCTTGTCGCCCCCACGGGGCTTCCCTTGCAGCCCGGCATAGAGCTGTAACACCGTAGCCAGCACTCCTTCGAAAGTGGGTGAGACCAACGCAGCGAGAAACTCCGGTTCGCCCGGCGGCTCCGTTTTTTTCTGCCGCCGGAGGATCTCCCGAACATCGGCTACGAACCGACGCAGGTTGGCCATCTGCCGCAAATCTCCATAACGATGGAGATCGCTGCGCAGAAGATGATAGAAATGGCTCTCGTGATACACTGCAAGCCTCGAATGGCTGTCCAAAATCCTCGAAATAAGCGTCGTGCCTGACCGTGTGCATCCGACGATGAAGAACGGAGAAAGCGGTGAGCTGGTGTGGGTTGAAAGATCCATTATCGGGTGATCTGCTCTGGCTCGTCCGTCGCTCAGGGCTTCCTTTCCTTAAAATCCGCGATCCAGTTGTAGATCCGGGCCACCGAATACCCGATGACATAACCGCAGACGAACGCATAGACAAAGCCGACCAAACTGCCGGGAAAAGTGACGCTATAGCCGATGAAGAACTGCCCCAGGAGCGAGAGATGGAGCCCGACGGCCTTGCCGCCCTTCAACACGAGCCAGTTGGTGGCGGCGAAGAGTCCCGTTCCGGCCATCAAGCCGATCACGACCCCCTGGATCCTGGCATTGAGCCGCACAAGGCGGGTGAGTATGACCTCTTCGAGTCGCTTCTCTTCGTCAGCCATCGTAGATCCCTCCTATGTGTAGTCGAAGAATCGCCGCAGCAACCCGCGCTGCGCTTTCCGATAGGCCCTGGTTAGATAGAGGAACATCGCAGCGTTTCGCGCGAAGGCAAAGAGCCAGCCGCCGATATAGCCGGTCGCTAGACCGTAGAATAGACCGACAACGCTTCCCGCCGGACTTACCGTGTAGCCGGGAAAATAGTAGCGCAAGAGCTGCAACGTCGGGCCAATGGCCTCGCCGCCCTTGATCACCACCTCGAGGGTTACCAGGAACAGCAACAGGCCCGAGACCAGCCCCGCCGCCACTCCGAACGCGGTGCGGTCGAGTCTGAGAAAGACCCGGGAGAACGCCTCTTCGAGAGCTTTGCCGTCGATCAGAGCCTCCTCGTGGTATTCCTGGTCGGTGTTGACGCTCCAGAGATCGTTGCGCTCTCCAAGAACCAAGTTGCGCGCCGCCATCATGCCGGTCAACATGGCGTGATCCTGGTTGTTGTAACGGTGCAGGCCGTTGCGGCCAATAGTTTGAAAATTCCTAAGCCCCTCCACGAACCCCCGCACCAGCGCCAGGTTGGCGCGGTAATCGGCGTCGTACACGGGATAGGCGTGGGGGATTCGCAGCACGCAGCCGTCTTCGACATCCGTCTCGCGCGCCAGACCGATGTGGGCGAGTTCCCGTTTGCCCAGCGCCAGTAGCTCGGTATCCGACATGCTCCATAGATCGTCCCCACGGGTGCAAAAATACTCGAGCCCGAGACTGGTCTTGGACGAGTCGGGCACCATGTCGGGGCTCCAGTTTTTGTAGTTCTGGATGCGACCGACCTTGACCTCCGGCTCGTGGATGTAGATCCAGTTGTCGGGAAAGAGGCACGGTCGCCGTACGATGAGACAGACAACCAGCAGGTCGCGATAGCGCAAGCGCTCCGCAGCGTCCAACACGCGTGGCGGCGGAGGAGGGTCGAGTTTCTTGAGAAACTCTCCTATGGGGATACTCGAGATGACGGTCGAACCCTCTATGACCTCCCGCTGACCGGAGTTGGAGACGACGATGCGCCGGATGCCGTCTCCCTCGCGCTGGATCGAGACGACCTCCGAATTGAGTTTCACGGCGCCTCCGTTGCGTTCGATCTCGTCTTTGACCCTCTCCCACATCATCCCCGGACCGAGGCGCGGGTAGTAAAACTCGTCGATCAAAGTCTTGATGGTCCGGTTCGGCTTGAGGAACATGCTGAGCAGCGCCGTCTTTAGCGAGAGGCCGCGGATGCGCTGCGCGGCCCATTCCGCTCGCAACTCCGAGCAGGGGATGCCCCAGACCTTCTCGGTGTATGTCTTGAAGAACGTCAAAAACAGTCGTCTGCCGAAGCGGTTCGTTACCCACTGCTCGAAAGTCTCCTCCCGCGGGTGCGGCAGGATTTGCCACTTGAGGTAGCTGAACACGATCAGCAGGCTCTTCCACAGACCGAGGCCGATCAACGCGTTGACGGGTCGCAGCGGGTAGTAAAAAAATCTGCGGTTGTAGTAGATCCTCGACAATCGCGGCCGGCGCAGGAAGTCCTCTCCGAGAATCTCCCGCCACATGCGGTCGACCTCTTCGACCTTGGTAAAGAAACGGTGGCCGCCGATATCGAAGCAGAAACCCTTGTAATCTTCGGTGCGGGCCAAGCCGCCGACGATGCGGTGCTTTTCCACCACGACGACCGGTTGTCCCAGCTTCACCAGTTGATAGGCTGCGGTGAGGCCCGCCGGCCCTCCTCCGACGATCACAACTTGTTTCGAATCCATGAACGAAGCTCAGGATCTCCTTCTCGAAGAAGTCAGGTTGCCGGGCTGCGAGGCGCGGGCGGCGCCGCTGCAAAGCGGATAGGACAGCGCGCCGGCGACAAAGGCGGCGCTGCTGTAGAAGTAGTAGAACCACTGCCAGAGAAGAGCCTGGAGAGCAAACCTGAGGCCCCGTTTGCCGCGAAAAAAGCGGAACAGAGAGGCGTTCAAACTATACAAAAGAAAACCGCACGCCAACGCCGCCGCGAGAAATTTTGGCCGCCATACCGCTCCGAGGAGCGAGGCGAGGAGCGCGAAAGACAATAGCCCGCTCATTCGGCTTGAGGTGCGGAGGTTGAGATCGTTGAGCAGGCGCCGGTGCCTGAGCATCAGCTGCGTCCACGGAACGGCGCGGTCGAAGATATCGGATTTAAGCAGCGACAAAACTCCCCAGCGCTGGAGATGCTTTACTTGAAGCTCCTTGCAAAGAAGGATCGTGTGGCCGGTCTGACGCAAGCGATAACCCAACTCGATGTCTTCGACCGAGGGCCTGCCGTAGCCCTCGTCGAAGCCGCCGAGCGCCATGAAAGCGTCGCGGCGAATCGCTCCGCACGCGCCCCAGAAGGTCGAGGCTTCCTCGCGCGCCGACTGATGGACGTAATGGTGGAGCAGGTTCTTATACTGCGACAGAAAGTTGGGAGCGGCGGGCTCGTCGTCATAGGAGCCTATCAGTGCGGTCAGCGAAGGATCGCGCGTAAAGAGATCGGCAACCCGGCTCACCGCGTCCGCCGGCACCGTGACGTCGCTGTCGACGAAAAACAGAATCTCACCGCCCGCATGACGGGCGCCCTCGTTTCGCGCCCGCCCCGGCCCGCCCGCCACGGGCAGCCGGATGACCTGCGCGCCCAGACGATCGGCAACCAGCCACGAGCCGTCGGTGTCTCCGTCCACGACTACGATGACCTCCTGCGGGGGGGTCGCCTGGAAAATGCTCGCCAGGCACCTGTGGAAGCTCTCGCCGCCGTTATGCACGGGAACAATCACGGAAATCGTGGGCTGTCGGTCGAAGGGCATGCCTAGACCTGGCGTCGGGTCGGACTGGGTTGCCAACAACCGTGGCCGCGGCATGGAGCGTCGGCAGATGCCAAGATCACGGTTGTAAATATCATGCTTGCAATCCTGCGGGAGGGTATTCTAGAATGACTCCACCAGTTGGAGGATTTATGTTCGGCTTGGGAATCTGGGAACTACTGATCATCTTATTGCTCGTGTTTATCCTGTTCAGCCGCAAGCTCCCCGAGCTGGGCGAAGGATTGGCTAAGGGCATACGAAATTTTCGCCGGTCGATCAAGGAGTCCGATGAAATCGACGTCACGCCGGGCGCCAAACAGGATCAAGAGAAGGAAAAAAAGAACTCCCCTTAGGCCTCTTCGGCGGACACCACCCTGAAGCTGAAGCTCTTGATATCGCCGCTTGACTTGAAGAACACTATCGCGAAGCTCGACGACTCCTCCGGCGGCAGCTCGAATCGCTTGACCGGGGGCTGGTTTTGAAGCGCGGCGATATCCTCCTTCGAGAGGTCGCGGACGATCTTCGCCGAAATCGCGTTGCCGACCATGGTGGTTTGCTGTTCGATGATTTTGCCGTCGCCGCCGAAGGTATAGCCCTCCACTCTGACCTCGCGCACCTTGACCGGATTGTGATTGACCGTGCGTCCGGATACCACAAAGACGTCCTTGTTGCCTTGTATGCGTTGAAATCGGGTGACGACCGCCTGGATCGTAATGCCCCGGCGCAGGTGGCTGCTCCTAAAGAGCGACGAGTTGAGCCACGGAATTTTTTTCAGGAGTCTTTCGACCGGCGCCGGTTGCGCCTTATAAGCAAGCGCTACGATGGAGAAAAATACGAACAGCGCCGCGCACAGCGCAAGATAGGGGGCGGTGGAAAGGGGTTGATCGAGCGGGGAATCCACCGGAGGCTCGGTCGCGGGAGTCGGTTTAGCGATAAGCTGGGGCCGTTCTTCCCGCGATGCGGGAGGCCGCGTGGGGGCCTTCACGACCGGCGCGGGCTCTTCTTTCGCGATCATCGTGAAGGGCTGTTCCTTAGCGGGCGGAGGAGGAGCGATGGACCAAGAGTCCGCCCCGCGCGGCGCGTCGGTTGACGGCTCTTCTATTTCTGCCGGCGGTTTCGTCGTCTCGTCGGGCTCGAAGCGAACAACGCTATCGTCGCGACTCAGAGGCGGCGGTTGTGGCGGCTCGGCGGGAGGGAAGGGAAAGTTTAACTCTTGGTTTTCAGATGCCGGTTGGGGTGACGGTCGTTTCGCTTCGGGCTCCACAGCCGGCGGAGCAGGCTTGACGGCGATGACGAAGACGTGCTTGCACCGCGAGCAGCGGAAGGTCGGATTGGCGTTCGTAATGAGGTTGTCCGAAACCCGATATGTGGTATGACAACTGGGACACTGGACGATCATAGCTTCCTTCCGCACCGGCGGGACTTCTATAGTATAGCCGCAAGCGCAACCTAAACAGATTCTATGGCAACTAGCGAAAAATTCAAGCTTTTTGATGGGCCTAGCCGCTTTTGTTTGAATACCGGCTGCTGCAGGGCGTCGAAGTAGCAAGGAACGCTGTGGAGCTTACCGAGGGGGATCTCGTCCGGAAGTGTCAGAACGGTGACCTTGGCGCCTTCGAGGAGCTCTCGGCGAAATATTACCGCAGGGTGTTTATGGCGGTTCTGGGCGTGTTGAATCATCGCGACGACGCGATGGACGTGGCGCAAGAGGCTTTCTATCGGGCCTTCAAAAGCATCAAGCGCTTTGAGGGCGGGTCGAGTTTTTACACCTGGCTTTACCGGATTGCGATGAATCTGGCGATCGACTTTCAGCGCCGGCGCAAGCGGAACGCCACGGAGCTGACGGAAAACTTCGACGACGCGATGTTCGCCCAGGGAGAGATGGGGAGCGACCCCTATCGGGAGGCGCGAGACCGGGAGCTTGGGGGCCGGCTGCGCGCGGCGATCGACGGATTGACACCCGATCATAAAGCGGTCATTGTGTTGAGGGCAGTAGAGGGATTATCGTACAAGGAGATCGGCCGGATCGTGGGCTGCTCCGAAGGGACGGTCATGAGCCGGCTTCATTACGCGCGGAAGAAGTTGCAGGAAAAACTCGGTTCCGATTTATGATGGAAAGCTGCGCAAATATTCAGGAGCGCCTTGGGGCGTGGGTGGACGGTGAGTTAGATCCCGTCGCAGGAGAGCGGGTCGAGCTTCACCTCAAGCAGTGCCCTCTTTGCCTCGGAGAAAAGGGCCGCATCGAGAGGATCAATTCCACCCTGAAAAACACCCTGGAGGCCGAGGCCGTAAACGTCCCGTTTGCGCCGTTTTGGGCCGGCGTGCACGCGCGGATCGTCGAGGAGCGGTCGTGGCAGGTCCGTGTCGTCGATTGGTTTCGTCTGACGTTGACTCCGCCGCGGCTCGTGTGGGCCATTCCCGCGGTTATCCTTTTGCTTTTAGGCGTCCTGTCGCTCGAGCGGTTCGTTCCCGGCTTGGGTTTCGGCCAAACGAACCTCGCGTCGGTCGAGTCGATCGACGGTCACGGGATGAACGTCGCGCTGCTTCGCGAATCGCAGACCAAAACGACCGTTATCTGGCTATTCGAGGATCATGAGGGCGAAAACGAAAACACCCCTGAACCTGCTCCCGCCGACCCTGCTTTTTAGTCTCTGGCTTGTCTTGCCGCCCGGGATCGTGCGCGCGGCCGAGAAGAGCCAGCCCGGCGTCCAGGTGAAGATTGGAACGATCGTCGCCTCAAACGAGGCGGACTGTCTGGATCCGCTGCTGTCCAAAATGAAGCAGCAGCTCGAGGTTATCAAGTATCGTTGTTACCGCCTGCTCAGAGAAGACTCCCAGAGAGTATCGTGGCTGGCCAACGCTCTGTTCGAAATCCCCGGCGGGCGTTCTCTGCTGGTTATGCCGCAAGAGTACCGCAACAACCGGATCTCGTTGAAAGTGCGGTTGCTGGAAGGGGAGAAGCCGCTTGTGGACACCACGGTCAGAGTGCCGAACCGGGGCAATTTTCTTATCGGCGGCTCCGCCCACGAAGGCGGGGTGCTGATCTTCTCGATCTCTGCCGCAACTCCTTAAGACCGCTTACTCGATCACGTTTTTCTCGATCGGCTCGACGATCACGCCTTTATCTCTCAGCCACTGCAGGGCTTTTTCGACCTCGCTGCGCTCGCCGTCGATCTCGATTGCGACCAGACCCATCTCCGACGTGACCGTGGATCCCCGGATGTTGAAGATGATGTCGAATTTCTTTGCCAGCCAGCAGACGATCGGCTCTTTCACCAGGTCCTTCGGAAAGGTGAGATAGACGCGCTCGCAGACTTTTTCTTTCGGGGACTTCACTCGTGCCGCCTCAGATCGAGAACGTAAGGTTTCCTACCGCCATCCGATCACGCCAGCCGACCCATAGGTTCGTCGTGAGATACTTGTCGCCGAAATCCGGAAATACCGTCACCAGCGTGCCCGCCCTCAGTTTTCTCGCCACCTGGAGGGTCGCGTGCATTGCGGCGCCGGCGGACTGCCCGACCAGGATGCCCTCTTCCTGGCTCAACCGATAGACCATCGCGTAGGCGTCTTCGGTGGAGACGGAAATTTTTTCATCCAGCTCCGTTTCATGGTAGATGCCGGGCACGATGGAGCTGGCCATGTGCTTCAACCCCTCCAGCCCGTGGAGCGCATCGTCCGGCTCGACCGCGATGACGCGGATGCGCGGGTTTTTCTCCTTGAGAAAGCGGCCGGTTCCCATGATGGTTCCGCTGGTCCCGATGCCGGCGACGAAGTGGGTGATCTCCCCGTCGGTCTGGCGAAAAATCTCCGGCCCGGTCGTCTCGTAGTGCGCCTGAGGATTCATCGGGTTGAAGTATTGGTCCGGCTTGAAGTATTTCTCCGGATTCTGCTCCAGGATTGTGCGGCAATGCCGGATGGCGCCGTCGGAGCCTTCCAGCGGGTCGCTGTAGATGATCTTTGCGCCATACGCGTGAATGATTCGCTTGCGCTCGAGGCTCACGTTGGAGGGTATGACCAATTCGACGGGAAAGCCGAGCGTCCGCCCGATCATCGCGAGCGCAATCCCGGTGTTTCCGGAGGTGGAATCGAGGATCGTCTTTCCCGGCGCGAGCTTGCCGGAGCGGATGCCCTCCTGGACCATTTTTAGGGCCGCGCGGTCTTTCACCGAGCCGCCGGGATTGAACCCTTCAAGCTTGGCAAAAAGCCGCACTGCCGGAGAGATACTTTGCGCGATCTTGCGGATCTCGACCAGCGGCGTGTCGCCGATCAGATCGAGGACCGACTCCACCTTTTTCGGCTCTCTGAAACTCTCGGCGACGGCCCAGCGGGCGGTGAGCGGTTTGCTCATAAAAAAAGCGATCCTGGAGGTCACAGCCCCCCGGCGATGGCGGGCACGATCGAGATATTGTCTCCCTCTTTGAGAGATGTTTCGAGATTCTGCAGGAAGCGGATGTCGTCGCCGTTGACGTAAACATTGACAAAGCGGCGGACCTTGCCGGTCTCGTCGCAGATCCGCTCCCTGATCCCCGGATAGCTTCGCTCCAGGTCCTCCACGACGGCCCGGACGTTCGGTCCCTCAGCGTTGACCTCGTCGGCGCCGTTGGTGAATTTACGCAATGGAGTGGGCAGGCGAACACGCACTGACATAACAACCTCCCTGGTCTCGACCCTTCGACGCGGGCCACGGCCTCTGGCCGTGGGTCCTTGCTCAGGGTCGTCCTGAGCGAGCGAAGCGAGTCGAAGGACAATGTAGTGGACCCCCGGGCTCTGCCCGTGGGGATCCACCGGTTCTCTCGAATCAATGAATTGACGAGCAACGGACAACCATTTTATAAACTTTCCCGGCGGGCCTTGCAAGGCGAAGGTCGGGGAAGCCGGACACGATCGTAAGCGGGTTGGGCGAGTCTAGCCCTCTCCCGCCGCAACCTTGCCCGGCGCGGGCTGGTTGA
>JBGPGE010000041.1:0-35497 GCA_041483675.1 Binatia bacterium | reverse complement strand
CTCAGCACTCAGCACTCAGCACTCAGCACTCAGCACTCAGCACTCAGCACTCAGCACTCAGCACTCAGCACCTCTCTCCCTCTACTGGCTCTCCCGTATCCGTTGCACCACCGCGTTCCCAAACTGTGCGGTCGTCGCCTCCCCGCCCATGTCCCGCGTGCGCGTGCCATCGGCGATCACCCGATGGACCGCGCGCTCAATGCGGCTCGCGGCCGACAGGGCGGCTTTGTCGGTATGCCTCCGGCCTAGCCACTCCAGCAGCATCTCAGCCGATATGACGATAGCATACGGGTTCGCAATATTTTTTCCCGTGATGTCCGGCGCCGAGCCGTGCGTCGCCTGTGCCATCGCGTAGCGGTCGCCGGCGTTGAGTCCGGGCGCGAGCCCCAGCCCGCCGACGAGACCGGCGGCGAGATCGCTCAAAATATCGCCGAACATGTTCGTCACCACGATCGTATCGAACCTTTGCGGCTTCATCGCGACCGCCGCCGCGAAGCTGTCGACCTGATGCTCGTCGACGTCGATGTCGGGATATTTCCCGGCGACTTCCCGCACGGTGTCGACGAACAGGCCGCAGGAGAGCTTGAACACGGTGCGCTTGTGAATAATCGTCACGCGGGGGCGCGGGCCGGCGGAATGATTCTGCCCGGCCGCGCGCCTGGCCTCGCCCCGGCTCCGCGCGACGTCAAACGCCGCGCGCGCGATTCGTTCCGAGCCGCGTCTGGTGATTACGCGGGTGGCCAGCGCCATATCGGGCGTCGGCATGAACTCGCCGCTCCCCCTTGTGCATGTTGCGGTCGGGCTGCATGCCCTCGTTGTTCTCGCGCACGATGACGAGATCGACGCCGTCGTGGAGCGCTTTGACGCCGGGCAGCGAGCGCGCCGGACGGATATTCGCATAGAGATCGAAGTGGCGGCGAATCACGGGATGGGGATTGAAAGCGTTGGGATCGTCGCGGGGATAGGCCGCGTGGCCGATCGGGCCGAGGATCCATCCGTCAAATTCGGCGAGTCTTTCGAGCGTCCCCGGCGGGAGCGTGTGGCCGGTCGCCTTGTAGGCCGCGGCGCCGATGGGCAGGTCGATGAAATCCAGATCCAATCCAGGCGTGACCTCGGCCGCGCTAGACAACGCGGCTACCGCCTGAGGCACGATCTCCAGTCCGATATCGTCGCCGAGGAGAACGCCGATTTTATAGATTCCCATTTCGCAAGCCGCCTCGCATCATTGGGGCTCGCCGCGCAAGCCGCCGCCCACTCTCCGAGCCTGCGCAATGGGTCGCTGCTTAGTCCCACCGGCAGTATCGGATGCGCAGGCTCTCCGACCGGGCGGCGGCTTGCGCCGTCCCCGGGCCTATCCACGAGCGAACCTTTGAGCGCTTTGCGTCCTTCGGGGGGAATTTCTCACCACGAAAGGCGCGAAGGTCACGAAGTCATCGTGCCAAGACGCCAAGAGCGCAACGAGTTTTTATCATCTTTTTTTCCTTGGCGTACTTTGCGTCTTTGCGGGAAATGCCCTCTCCCTTTTCCCGAATCATGCTTCCTATGGCTCGTAGATCGCCAAGTCCACCGGCTGGCCGCCGACCGGCATATCGGGGCAGGCGCTCATCGCGACGAGCAGGTCCATCTCCGCCCGGAACTCCACATAACTTCCCGGCTTGGCTCTGACGGTCGTGTGCTCCATCTTGCCGGTTTTTCCGTCGATGATCATGTGTTGGTTCAAATTGAAAGGGCTCGGAATATCTTCCGGAGCGATGCCGTACGGCTGAAGCGCGCGCGACAGGTTTTCGTAACAGCCGTGGTCGGGGACATCCTCCTCCTTGTAGTCCCGGTGATAATACTCCCTGAGCCGTCCTTCTTTTTTGGCGAGCTGAAAGCGATAGCCGCTGCACATTCCTTTCTGCAGGTCGTGCGTCCCCTCGTGGTTGGTGTTTTCGACGATCGTCATCATGTGCTGGTTGTTGCGGCCCATCAGCTTGTCGCCCGTCGTGATGAAAATCTTGCCGTTGTAAACTTTGGTCCGCGCCTGGTCGAATCGCTCTTTGAGGTTAGCCAGCCGGAAGCAGACGAAATCGACCGTCGTGGTGGCGGTGATCCGAAGCACGCATCCTCCCTTAATCTCTCCGGCCCATCCCGTGTTATAAGGCAGGTGTTTTTCCAGCACTTGCTTCATCGCCGATCTCCTTTCGTCATTGAACCGTAAAGTCCCTACTTCATATCGGAGTTTCAGCCGGTTTGAAACATCTGCCGGGTTGTGTCATTAATCGCTACGGGTTAATTTCCCGTAGCTTGCTGCGTAGTGGTTGTTGGTGGCTCTGCCAGAGTCCGTCATTCCCGCATGTTTTTAGCGGGAATCCAGGGGAATTTCGGACTGGACCCCCGATTAAAACATTCGGGGGTGACAACTCGGGGGAAAGTCATCCGAGGGTCTCTTGATACCCCGCAGCTTGCTGCGGGGTAGTTCATTCTGCTCGAATTCTTTCGTAAGGAGGCTTTTATGACCAAAGCATTTGGAACGCTTTCGCTTTGCGCGCTGCTTCTCCTGGCCGTCTCCGGCTGCACGACCCTCACCGGAGAGACCATGGGGCAGAATATCGACGACACCAACCTGACGGCGACCGTGAAAGCCAAGCTCGTCGCCGACAAGGCGTCGAACCTCACGCGGGTGGAGGTCACCACGATCAGAGGCGTGGTTCACCTGACCGGCGTCGTCGACAACGCGGCGCAACGGGCGCGGGCCGAGCAGATAGCCGCGCAGGTCGGCGGCGTCAAAAGCGTGGTCAACAATCTTCAGACGCGCTAGCCCGGCCATGCAAGCATCACCGCCCCTGGTATAGCGTGTCTACGAAGCCGCTGTCCACGAGCTCCCGCACAAAACGCGACTCGACGAAACGCTGCGGCGTAATCCCGGGGGGCAGCGGGCGGTTGGCGGCGATCTCGTCCAAAATTGTCTGGATGCTCTCCGGCGTCGCCTCCGGCGCGCGCTTCACGTAACGCCGGGCGAAGAGTTCGTAGATCCGCTCCGTGGCCGGGGAGGTCTTTAGCCTGGTGTGTTTTTCCATCGTTGCCAGAGCCAGCGTCCGGTCCGTCTTGAAACGGTGAATGCCCTCGACGTAGGCCCTCATGAAGCGATTGACCAGGTCGGCTTGCGACCGTGTGAATGAGCGGAGCGCGGCGAACGGCCCGAAAGCGTAGGCCAATCCCATCGTTGAAACATCGGCTAGACGCACGAATCCGTCTTTCTCCGCCTGCACCGTGTAAGGCCCGGCGCTCATGACTCCGCTCTGGACCGAGCCGGCTTTCAAGGCGCCGAAGACTTCGGGCCCCGCGCCGGTCTGAAAGATCACGACATCGCTTCCCGGCTTCAGTCCCCATTTTTTGAGAACATAACGGCCGACGAAATCCGACGTCGAGCCGATTCGCGTGACGCCCATCTTGGTGCCCTTGAGCTGGGATGGATCGCGGATCGTCGGCGCGGACCAGACCTCAAACGGCAACGTATCGATCGTCGCCCCGAGCAGGACTACATCGGCGCCGGAGAGATTCGCCGCCACCACGGCGCCCGCAGCGGTAAAAGAGATCGCAATATCGCCGGCCAGCAACGCCTGCGTCGAGGGCGGGCCGCCCGCGATGTAGAGGAGTTCGACCTCGAGACCGTGTTTCTTGAAAATACCGGCTTCCTGGGTTGTCCAGAGCGGACCGTAGACCATCGAGATCGAGGTGTAGGCGATCCGTAGCGGCGCGGCGTGGAGCGGCGCGGCTACGATTGGGAAGATCGCGGCGAGAAAAAAAAGTCTGAGCGGATTTCGAGTCGTCGTCATTTGTGAGCCTCCCAAGGCGCCGCCGAACCGCCCCATTCTACTCGGATTTCGGCGTCTGGCAAGCAGGGGCACGCCGGCCAATGATTTTCCCACACTTGACAACGAACCTATGTTCCAATAGGTAGTGCGATTAGGCAGACAGCCAATGTGATATGGGCCATAGATTTAATGTAGTCTCTGCCCTGGCGGCGATTCTGCTTGTCGGCGGCTCGGCGCCGGCCCAGGAGCGAATTACTTTTCTCTACCCCAGTCCCGCCGGCAGTTGGGCGATGCCGATGATCGCCACGGAGGCGGGCTACTTCAACGACGAAGGGTTGGCCGTCGAGCTGGTCCGGGTGGGCGGCAGCACCCGGATCGTCGCCGCGCTGATCGGCGGCAGCGGGCAGCTCATTCACGCGGGCGAGCCCGCGGTGGTGCCCGCCGTGGTCCAGGGCGCCGACGCCGTCGTGATCGGCGCCATCAGCCGGGTGAACCGCCATCACCTCATAACCCGGCCCGAAATCAAAGAGGTGAAAGACCTCAAAGGAAAGACCGTCGGGGTAACCACCTTCGGTTCCACGTCGGACTATGTGCTTCGCGTCATACTGGAAAAATATGGCCTCGACCCCCTTAAAGACGTCTCTATAGTTCAAACCGGCGGCCAGCCGGAAGGCATGGCGGCGATGGCCGCGGGAAAAATCTATGCTCAAAGGATGTCGTTTCCGCTGCATCTCAAGGCGATCCAACTGGGCATGAAGGAGTTGCTGGATTTGCCGATGGAGGAGAACACCGGCACGGTCATCACGACCCGCGGTTACATCGCCCAGCGCCGCTCGACCGTGATTGGCTTCATGAAAGCCTTCATCCGGGCGATGCATCGCTACAAGACGGATAAGGAGTTCGCCAAAAAAGTGCTCTCCAGGTTCGCGCAGCTCAAAGACGAAGAGATTCTCGAAGCGACCTGGCGCGAGTATGCGGCCGATCTCCAGAAGACGCCCAGACCGACCTTGAAAGGCATCCAGCAGGTGCTCGACAGCGGCCTGGGCGGAAAGAAAGCCGACCTCAAGGCGGAGAAGCTAGTGGATATGTCTATTTTAGACGAGCTTGAGAGGAGCGGCTTTATCGACTCGGTCTATAGATAGCGTCGCGGGTTTACGGCCTCAATAGAGGAGGAGTTCATGGCTCAACTGCGCCATCTGGCGATCAAGACGGAGAATCCGGGCAAGCTGGCGGCTTTTTATAAAGAAATATTCGGCTTGACGGAGCTGCATAGGCCACGGGGCGACGATGGACCGGTCTATTTGACGGACGGCTATTTCAACCTGGCGATCCTGCCGAACAGCGACCAGCAGGCCCGCAGCGGCCTCTATCACTTTGGTTTTCTGGTCGAGAACGTGGACGAGGTGGTGGAAAAGATCAACCGGCTCAAGCTCTCACGCCCGCCGAAGCCGAGGCCGAAGGGCCGGCCCTACGCCGAGCTCAGGGCCTCGGACCCGGACGGCAATTTTTTCGATATCTCGGAACACGGGTTTCAGGACGTAAGACCGTTCAAAGGCAAATAGCAAAACATCAGGGAGGTGGGGAATGGAAGCGCAAAGTTCGGCAGTCTACGAGAGAATGGACACCACGGCGGAGCGGATGGACACGCCCTACGATCAGTGGGCGGGCTCTCAGGGAGTCGACGTGGTCAAGGGCTTCGGCGTCGAGAACGTTTACGAAGTGCCGCTCAAGTGGTGGGAGCGGATGGGTGGCTACGGCGTCTATATCAATCTTGAAGGGACCGGTTATCTCGACGACGCCTACGTTTGCAGCATCCCGGCGGGTAAGGGTCTTCGGCCGCAGCGTCACCTCTTCGAAGAGTTGGTTTACATCCTCGAAGGCCGCGGCGCGACTACGATGTGGCAGGAGAACGGGCCGCGGCAGAGCTTTGAGTGGCAGAAGGGGAGTCTGTTCGCCATCCCGCTGAACGCTTCGTACCAACACTTCAACGGCCAGGGCGACCGCGAGGCGCGTTTCATCTCCGTGACCACTGCGCCGCTGGTCTTTAACCTGTTCCACAGCGAAGATTTCATCATGAACAATCCTTATGCCTTCTCCGACCGCTTCAACGGCCAGGAAGGCTACTTCACGGGCCACGGGAGGCTCTACAAGGACCGCGTGCTGGAAACCAACTTTGTCGCCGACGCCATCAACATCGAGCCGATCGCGTGGCACGAGCGCGGCAAGGGCAACCGCACGATCTTCTTCGAGCTGGCGCAGTGCACGATGGGAGCGCACGTCTCCGAGTTTCCCGTCGGTCTCTATAAAAAGGCGCACCGCCACGGGCCGGGGGCGCACGTCATGATTCTTACGGGGCAGGGCTATTCGTTCATGTGGCCGGAACGAACGGAAAGAATGCGCTTCGACTGGAAGCCGGGCTCGCTCGTGGTCCCGCCCGAAGATTGGTTTCACCAGCACTTCAACTCGGGCAGCCAACCGGCGCGCTACCTCGCGCTCAAAATGCTCAGCCGCCGCTACAAGCTGGCGCCGGGCAAGATCAAGTCCGACGTCTCGCTGAAGAAGGGCGGCCAGCAGATCGAGTACGAGGACGAGGACTCCGAGATCCGGCGCATCTTCGAGGAGTCGTGCGCCAGGGCGGGCGCGACCATGATGATGCCGCCGCGGTGAGGTTAGAAACGTCGCCGGAGTAAGAGCCTTCGCAGGGGCGGCCCTCTGTGGCCGCCCAAAGACCGGGCAAGCATCCTGCAATCCCTTTCTTGACAGGATTCCCGCTTTCCTCTACAAATTCGGTAAACTAACGACAAAGGCGGAGGAGCTTCCTCTATGCTCAAACCGATAGGACTGATCCAAGGCCACTATGAGTGCCGCTCCCTGGCCGACACGCTGCCGATTTTCACCGAGCTGTTGGCCCTCGAAGTGCGCGAGCGCACGAACGGCCAGGCGGTCCTCCAGCATCCCAATACCGACTGGCTGCTGGTCGTTCACGAGGGCGGACCGGACGCGCGCAACAAGCCGCACAACAATCATTACGGCTTTCGCGTCGCGCGCCACGAAGAGATCGAAGCCGCGTGGAAATATCTGGAAGCGAACAAACAAAAGTACGGGCTTAAAATGGTTACCAAACCCCACGAGGCCCACTTCGCCTATTCCGTTTACTTCAAGGAGCCCGGCGGCAACGACCTGGAGATCGAATACTACAACCCGAGAGCCGCCGAGCACGGCCGCACGATCGCCGCGCCGCACTGGAAAACGACGCTTGCGGAAGAGCGCTTTCCGGGGCGCGGCTACGTTCCGCAAGCGATGACGCACGGCACGCTCCAGTGCGACGAAAAGGCGCCGAGCGACAAGTTCTACGAGCAGGTGTTGGGACTCAAGATCGTGGGTGGCGGGCGGCAGTCGAGTTACATCAGGCACCCGTCCACGCCCTGGTACATCGTTGTGTTGCCGGGAAGGCAGCGCGAACATCTCGCGCCCGTAAACCGTTTTACGTTAAAAGTGGCGACGGCGGGTGAAGTCGAGCAGGCCCATCGCGAGTTCAACTCCAATGGGAGCAACCTCGGGATCACGGAAGTCTGGGATCTGGAGCAAAAGAACGGGCAGATCTCTTTTATCTTCAGCGATCTCGACCGCAACTGGTGGGAAGTAACGGCGACCATCTAAACAGTGCTGAGTGCCGAGTACTGAGGACTGAGTGAGGGAAGAAGAAACCTCAGCACTCAGCACTCAGCACTCATTTCTCAGCACTAGCTATTTTAGCTTCCCGCGCAGCCATTTTAATATAGCTGGAAAAGTCTCCGGCGTGTTGCCCATGTGGCCGCCGGGAAAGAAGCGCGCCGCCTTCGGCTCGCCGCTCTCCAGCAGTAGATAAAAATCCTCGATCGGCACCTGCTTGTCCTCTTTCCCGTTGACCAGCAGCATCGGCGCGCACGGTTTGTCCAGCCAGCCCTGATCTTTAAGCGACAGCGCCGGCATCGCCCGGACCAGCTCTTCGAACGTTTTCTTCCCGAACAGCGCCGCGCGCGCCTCGATCAGGTCGAACAGATAAGAGGGCGCGTTGCGCGATTTCTCCTGCCACTCCGGCTGGAAAAAATAGTGAATACCGCCGCCCCAGTTGACCGCCGCGCGCACCCGCTCCCGCTCCACGTGCGCGACCTTGGTCGCCCAGTAGCCGCCGAAGCTCGATCCCACGACGGCGATGCGCCCGGCGTCGATCTCCGGACGCGCGCAGAAGTGATCCAAGGCCGCCGTGTAGACCTTGTGCGCTTCAGGCGACGCGAGCATCGGGCACTCGCCCGTGCCGGGACCGTCCATGACAAAGCAGCCCCAGCCCTCGCGGAGAAAGGCCTCCGCGAACGAGTGGCGTTCTTCTTTCCAGCCGTCGATGCCGCCCCAATGGAGAATCAGCGGCGCCGGTCTCTTTGCCGGCAGGCGGAGATAGCCGACGACGGCTTTGCCTTCGAACGGGATCGCCACTCGCTCCAACGGTGGATCGAAGAAGCGCGCCGCCGCCAGATACATCTCGCGCGTCTTGCGATAGGCCTCCATCTTCCCCGGCGAGCTGGGAAACGGATGGCGGCCGATCCCGTAGTAGGTGTAAGCCTTGAGGTAAGCCTGTTTCGTTCTCTGCGAATCGCCGCGTTTCTCTTCGGCTCTTGCTTTTTCCTCCCAGCGGGCGCCGAGCCTGCTCCAGGCGGCGGCCCACGGCTCCGGCTCGACGCCGTTCAACGACGCGAGCGCCTCTTCGGATTCGTTTTTGTCGGCGAGCACGAAAGGGGCGCGGTGGCCGATGCGGCTCAGGATATCCTCTTTGATCTCTTCTAACGTTCGCGGTCTGTCCATGCTTTCACCCCTACGTCGAAATATCCTGCAGAAACCACTCCGTCGGCAGCTCCCGGCCCACGTGTTGTTCGCGCGCGCGCTTCAACACAAACGCTCCGGCCACCGAAAACTGGACTCCGTGCCCCTCGTTGTTGGCAAAATAGGTTTTCTGCCTGTCGTTGGTCCGGCCTTCGGCTTTTTCCGCGCAGAGATCGGCCAGGGTGATGTCGGAAGGAAGGTCGCGCTCATCCTTTCCTCCCATAGCCAGCGGCGCGCCCGGCCGCTCCCGCACTATTTTCTCAGGGCGGAACTGCGGGCCGAAGCCGCGCTCGTGGACCACGGCGACGTCGAAAACTCCCAGCGGCCCTCTCCCGACCTCGCCGAAGGGCCGCGCGCTGCTCAGAAACATTCCCTCCTCGATCCACTCGCCGCGGACGAACGGCCGCGACGCATCCGTGCAGCAGCAGACGATATCGCTCTCGCCAAAGGCGTCTTCGATCTTCTCCACCGGCCGCGTCTCGACCCCAAGTTTAATCTCGTTGTCGCGCGCAAAGGCTTCGCGGCTTTCGGCGCGCAAGCTGAAGACCTTGATCCGTTTGATCGGCCGGATGGCGCACATCGCTTCGGCGTGGCTGCGCGCCTGATTGCCGGCGCCGATCAGTCCTAAAACGGACGAGTCTTTCCGGCTCAGATACTTTCCCGCGACGGCGCTCGTCGCGCCGACGCGCATCACCTGAAGGTAGCCGTCATTAAGGATGCCGTCGAGCTCTCCGGTGTGGATATTGTAGAGCAGAGCGAGGCCGCAGTAGAGTCCGGGCTTCGAGGCCCACTTGGTCGTGCGATCGCCTTGGGCGTCGAGCCACTCGTTGACGTCGGAGCGCAGCCGGATTGCATGGTAGCCGCTCTTGATCACCGTGCCTTCGAAATTCGCGAAAACGTACGTGCGCCCTTGCCCCGTAGGGACGATGACGTTGCTCCGCCTGCGGTGCGCCGCGCGGCCAAAACCGTGCTCGCGATAGCCGTCGTCGAGCAGGTCGATGCAGTCGCGCATGCGGATAAGTTGGGCGATTTCGGCGTTGTTCAGCAACAGAGTCATGGGGCGGTCTCTCGTCAAGCGTCCCGCGAAAATGCGGGCTGGGGCGAATCTACCGAGCGCCATGCCGAGTTGTCAAGGCAGGCTCTTTACAAAGAAAAAATTTCCTGTATAGAGTCTTTAACTCGCCGGGGGAAATCATGGGAACGATCATTGACGGCAAGGCCGTCGCGAAGGAAATTCAGAAAGAGGTCAGAGAAGAAGTCGAAGGGCTCAAGCGCCGCTGGGGCATGGTCCCCGGACTCGGCGTCGTGCTGGTCGGCGACGATCCGGCCTCGCATCTCTATGTAAAAAACAAGGAAAAGGCCTGCAAGGAAGTCGGCATCCGCTCCGAAGAGCATCTGCTCCCCGCCACCGCGTCGGAAAAAGAGCTGCTCGCTCTTATCCAGAGTTTAAATCGCGACAAAGAGATTCACGGTATTCTCGTCCAGCTGCCGCTGCCGGCGCATATCCGCTCGGAAAAGATCCTGGAGGCGGTGTCGCCGCACAAAGACATCGACGGTTTTCATCCGGTCAACCAGGGGCTCCTGCTCTCGGGCGGCGAGGGATTTCAGCCCTGCACGCCGATGGGCATCATGAAGCTGCTGGATTCGGTCGGCTGCGATCCCAAGGGAAAAAACGCCACCGTGGTGGGGCGCAGCAATATCGTCGGCAAGCCGGTCGCGTTGATGCTGCTGGCGCGCCACGCGACTGTGACGATCTGCCACTCGCGCACGGCGCATCTGAAAGAGGAGGTCGGCCGCGCCGACATCCTGATCGCGGCGATCGGCAAGGCCGGACTTATTCGCGGCGATTGGATCAAGCCCGGCGCCGTGGTGATCGACGTCGGAGTCAACCGGCTCCCCAGCGGCAAGCTGGCGGGCGACGTGGAATTCGACAGCGCCAAAGAGCGCGCCGGATGGATCTCGCCGGTTCCCGGCGGCGTCGGGCCGATGACCATCTGCATGTTGCTTTTCAATACGTTAAAAGCGGCGAAGGAATCGCTCAGGCTCGAGACTTGAAGCGAATCGCGTGAAGCCCGCAGCCACCTCTCAGCCCCAGCGGCTCAAACGGACTCCGCTTTATCCGCTCCATCGGCGGCTGGGAGCGAAGATGGTGGAATTCGGCGGCTGGGATATGCCGGTGCAGTACGGCGGTCTGATCGACGAGCATATGGCAGTCCGCACCCGGGCCGGGCTGTTCGATGTGAGCCATATGGGGGAAGTGGAAGTCCGCGGCGCGAACGCGTTGGATCTCTGCCAGAAAGTTACCGCCAACGATGTATCCCGGATAAAGCAGGGGCAGGCGCAATATAATCTGTTGCTCAACGAGAACGGCGGGGTGGTCGACGATATCGTGATCTACCGCCTGGAAGCGGACCATTTGTTCATCTGCGTGAATGCTTCCAACACGGACAAAGACTTTGAATGGATTCGACGGCGGGCCGGAGATAAAACGCAGGTCGAGAATACCAGCTCCCGTTACGTCCAACTCGCGCTCCAGGGGCCGTTGGCGGAAAAAATTCTCCAGCGGTTGACGCCGTTACGTCTGGGGGAGATCAAACCGTTTCATTTCGCCTTCGGCGAAGTGGCCGGCATCCGCTGCCTGGTTGCCCGCACGGGTTATACCGGCGAGGACGGCTTTGAGCTGTATTGCGATCCCGTCGGGGGCGAGAGGCTTTGGAACGCGCTCATGGACGGAGGCAAAGACGACGGTCTTCGGCCGGCGGGGCTCGGCGCCAGAGACACGCTTCGTCTCGAGCCGGCGTACCCGCTTTACGGCCACGAGCTGGACGATTCTACGACGCCGCTTGAGGCGCGCCTGGAATGGGTCGTGAAATTGTCAAAGGGAGATTTTATCGGGCGCGACGCGCTCGTTAAGCAGAAAGAGCAGGGCGTCAAGCGCCGGCTCGTGGGTCTGGAGATGACGGAAGCGGGAATTGCCCGCGGCGGCTATCCGATTCTCAAACAGGGCGAGACGATCGGCCGGGTGACGAGCGGCACGAAGTCGCCCACCTTGGGACGGGCGATTGCCATGGGTTACGTGCGGACGGGGGACTCCGAGGTTGGCAATCCGTTGGAGGTGGAGATTCGCGGGCGGGCGGTCGGGGCGCGGGTTGTCGCGTTGCCTTTCTATCGCCGTCGGCCGGCCGGTTAAAAACCACAGGGAGGAGAGTCATGGAAGTTCCTGAGGGATTGAAATATTCCAAAGAGCACGAGTGGGTGCTCGTCGAAGGCAACGTCGCGATCGTCGGCATTACCGAGTACGCGCAGCAGGAGCTCGGCGATATCGTCTTCGTCGAGCTGCCGGAGGTAGGAGAGAAGGTGGTGAAGGACGATGCCTTCGGCGTGGTGGAGTCGGTCAAGGCCGTCTCCGACGTCTATGCGCCCGTGGGCGGAACGGTCCTCGAAGCCAACGACACCCTGCCCGACAGTCCGGAGACCGTCAACGACGATCCGTATGGCGACGGATGGATGATCAAAGTGGAGATGAGCGATAAGGACGACCTCAAAGATTTAATGACCGCTGAGGAATACGCGGAGTATGTCGCGCAGCAAAAGGGAGAGGACGAGGACGACGAGGATGAGGACGACGAGGATGAGGACGAGGAAGAGGACGAGGACGAGAAGAAATAAGCCGCGGCATGCGATACACGCCCCACACGCCATCCGATAAAGCCGAGATGCTCCGGGCGATCGGCCTGAGCGAGGTTGAGCAGCTGTTCGATCACCTGCCCGCCTCCCTTCGAGACCGGGCGCAGATCTCTCTTCCTCCGGGACTTTCCGAGACCGCCGTCAAGCGGCGGATGGCCGCGCTCGCCGCCAAGAACGGCACGGCTGAGAACTGGAGCCTCTTTCTCGGCGGCGGCATTTATCATCACGCTATCCCGAGCGCCGTCGATGCCGTCATCTCGCGCTCGGAGTTCGCGACCTCGTACACCCCCTATCAACCGGAAGTGAGCCAGGGCACGCTTCAGGCGATGTTCGAATTCCAAACTCTGATTTGCCAGCTTACGGGCATGGAAGTGGCCAACGCCGGCCTCTACGACGGCGCGTCGGCCGCCGCGGAGGCCGTGCTCATGGCGCGCCGCCTGCAGGACGGAAGACATCGGGTTTTCGTGTCGAGGGCGCTCCATCCCCAGTACCGCCAGGTTATCGCGACCTATGTCAAAAATCTCGTGGATGTGGAGTTGGTGGAGGTTCCCTTCACCGAGCGCGGCGGCACCGACGCCGAGTTTCTCGCTCAGCAAGTCGATGAGCGGGCGATGTGCGTGGTGTTGGGCTATCCCAATTTTTTCGGCGTTATCGAAGATCTGGCTCCGATCCGCGCGCTGTGCGACCGTTCCGGCGCGCTCATGGCGACGGTGACGACGGAACCTCTCTCACTGGCGCTGCTGAAGCCGCCGGGAGAGTTGGGCGCCGATATCGTCGTGGGAGAAGGGCAGAGCCTCGGCGTGCCGATGGCTCTGGGCGGCCCGGGCTTTGGATTTTTTACCTGCCAAAAAAGATTTGTGCGGAGCATGCCGGGGCGGCTGGCGGGCGAAACCGTGGACAGCGAGGGGCGCCGGGGCTTTGTCCTGACGCTCGCCACGCGCGAGCAGCACATCCGGCGCGAGAAGGCGACGTCGAACATCTGCACCAGCCAGACCCTGTGCGCGCTCGCCTCGACGGTCTTTATGGCGATGCTCGGCAAGAGCGGCATGCGCCGCATGGCGGAGGTCAACGCGCGCCGCGCCCACCGCGCGCGCGAGCGGTTGCTCAAGGAAGCCGGCCTGGTGCCGGTTTTTTCCGGCCCGTTTTTCAACGAGTTTGTCCTCAAAGCGAAAGGGCTTTCCAGGCTCCAGGAACGGTTTGCCGCGAAGAAGATCGTTCCGGGAATTCCCGTAGCCGAATTTTACCCCGAGCTTCAGGATTGCCTGCTCATTTGCGTCACCGAGATGAACGAGGAAGAGGAGATCGAACACCTTGCAAGAACATTCGGCGAAGGCTAAGGCTCCCGCCACCGTCCCCTTGATGTTCGAGAGCGGCTCGCCCGGCAGGACGGGCTTTTTCTGGCCCGAAGAGGCGGGCCCGACCGGGTTGCCCCAAGAGCTGCTCCGTGACGAGATCCCCGGATTTCCCGAGCTTGGGGAGCTGGAGGTGCTGCGCCATTTTACCCGCCTCTCCCATTTGAACTTCGGCATCGAGAGCCAGTTCTATCCGCTCGGCTCCTGCACGATGAAATATAATCCCAAGGTCAACGAGGCGGTGGCGCGCCTGCCCGGGTTTGCGCTGGTCCATCCGTTGGCGCCGCCCGCGCTCCTGCAAGGCGCGCTCGAGCTGTTGTTCGGGCTTGAGGCGGCGTTGGCCGAGATTTCCGGCATGGATGCCGTCACGCTGCAGCCGGCCGCCGGCGCGCAAGGGGAGTTGACCGGGCTGATGCTTGTGCGCGCCTATCTTTCGGAAAAAGGCGGCCCGCGCCGAAAAATCATCGTCCCCGACACGGCTCACGGGACCAACCCCGCCAGCTCGACGCTGTGCGGCTACGATGTCGTGCAGATCGGCTCGAACGATCAGGGAATGGTCGAGCCGTCGGCCGTGGCGAAGGTCATGGACGAGACCGTCGCCGCGTTGATGCTCACCAATCCCAACACGCTCGGCATCTTCGAAAAAAATATCAACGCAATCGCCGATGTCGTCCATAGCAAGGGGGGGCTGGTCTATCTCGACGGGGCGAACATGAACGCCCTGATGGGCATCGCGAAGCCGGGCCATATGGGGGTGGACGTGCTCCATATCAACCTCCACAAAACCTGCTCGACGCCCCACGGGGGTGGCGGGCCGGGCGCCGGGCCGGTAGCCGTTAAAAACCTGCTCCGCGACTATTTGCCGGTCCCGCGAATCGTCAAGAGCGGGGATCGATACGACCTGCGCGAAGATTTTTCCAAGGCGATCGGCCGGGTGCGCTCCTTCTTCGGTAATTTCGGCGTGCTGGTGCGGGCGTACGCCTACATCCTCTCCCTCGGCTCCGACGGGCTTCAGGAGACCAGCCGGATGGCGCTGCTGAACGCCAACTACATTCGGAAAAAGCTGGAGAATGTTTTTCAGATCGCCTACGCCGAGCGCTGCATGCACGAGTGCGTCTTCACGGACCGGTTGCAGCAAAAGCGCCACGTCAGCACCCTGGACATCGCCAAGCGGCTTTTGGATTACGGATTTCATCCTCCGACGATTTACTTTCCGCTGGTCGTCTCCGGGGCGCTCATGATCGAGCCGACGGAGACGGAGAGCCGTGAGACCCTCGACGCGTTCATCGACGCCATGACCTCGATCGCGCGCGAGGCGGAGGAAAATCCGGAACTGCTCAAAACCGCGCCGCACTCCACGCCCGTCCGGCGGCTCGACGAGGCCAAGGCCGCCAGAAAACCCGTGCTCCGTTGGGAGCCCAAGCGGGGCTAAGGGGGCTGTTGACCTTATGGATCGAGGGTGATATAGCCTTCTTGCAATGAATTTTTGAACAAAGGAGGGAATTGGATTTTATGACTCTACACCAATTGAAAGTTTTTATGACCGTGGCGAAGATCAAAAGCTTCACCCATGCCGCGGAGAACCTGGGCGTGCGCCAGCCTTCCGTCTCTTTGGTCATCAAAGACCTGGAGGACGATCTTAAGGTCAAGCTGTTCGAGAAGCTCGGCCACAAGATCAACCTGACGGCGGCGGGCGAGCTGCTGATGCAGGACGCCGAGGATATTCTTTCCAAAGTCGCGGGACTCAGGGAGCGGATGGATGAGTTGAAGGGGCTTAAGAAGGGCAAGCTCGCCATCGGCGGCTCGCCGAGCTCGGCCGCTTCGTTCCTGCCTTTTGTGGTCGACAGCTTCAAAAAACAGTTCTCCTGGGTGGATACGACTCTAAGAATCGATCGGACCGCGAACCTGGAGAAGCGGCTCCTTGAGGGAGACCTGGACGTGGCGATCCTGGGCCGCACGCCGAAATCCCCGTTGCTCGTGGGCGAGCTTTACCAACAGGACGAGATCGTGGTGATCGCGGCGCCGGACCATCCTCTGGCCAAGAAGAGCTCCGTGCCGCTGATGCGCATCGCGCGGGAGCCGATCATCGCCGACGAGAAGGGGAGCATGGTCCGCGACCAGTTGGAAGAGCGTTTTGCGCGTCTGGGCATTCCCTTGACGCCGAAGATGGAGCTCAGTGCCGAGATCGGCGCCCGGGACGCCATGAAGAACGCGGTCGCGGGAGGGCTGGGCATCGGCTTTATCACCCGGTGCCATGTCAAATCGGACGTGGAAGCCGGCCGGCTGAAGATTATCAAAGTGCCGGACTTGAAGCTCAAGCGGAACAACTATCTCGTGGTCCACAAGAGCCGGCAGAGCACGCCGATGGTCCAGGCCTTCGTCAAGATTCTAAAGCGGGAAAAAGGGCGCTGGTAGTTCGTAGGCGATTAAGCGCAGTGAGGATTTCCCCGCGTCAGGGGGCAACGTCGTACCTCACTCGCTTGTCGCTGTACACGAAGGTCGCGACAATCGGGAGCGGGCTTTTGCCGACCCGCGGCGGGATCGGCGGGAACGGCGCGGCGGCGCGTAGGGCTCGGGTCGCTTCTTTGTCCAGCACGACGTAGCCCGAAGAGCGAAGGACTCGGATTTCATCCACCTGGCCGTTGCCGAGAATCGTAAATTCCACGAGCAGCACTCCCTGCAAACCATACTGCAAAGCTACCGGAGGGTAGCTCCATTCCATCTCAATCGCCTGCTTGATGAGCGTGAAATAAGGGACCACTTTCGGGTCTTTGCTGTCCAGGCGGATCGATCCTTCCCTGCCGCCGAGTTGTTCCGCAGAAAAATTATAAGCATTCGGCAAAAGATCTTTAAGCTTCGGCAGAGGGCGATTCGGGGCCGGTTCCGTCTCGATCACGCGCGCTTTCGCGACCTCCACCCGGCTTGGCTGCTCCTCAGGCGTAGCGGGCGCGGAGGGTTGTAGTCGGGGAGCTTCGGTTGGCGCCGCCGCCTTCGCCGATTGTGTCGCTGATTTCGGCGGTTCGGTCCTGGTCGCGGATGGTTTCTCCGGCGCTTCCTTCGGGGCGGGCGCCGGGCGTGGCGCGCTTTCTTGCGGGGCAGGCAGCACTGTCACGGGAATCTCTTCCGGAACTCTTTCGCGCGGCGCGCGCGCAGGCCATCTGACGAGAAACAGCAGATGGAATGCGAGCGAGACGAGAAGAAACGGCGTCAGTGCGTTTCGGGCTAAACTCACCTGAATATATTAGCCCAGGCTCCGCCGGCAGGGCAAGCGCTCCCTGACCTGCGGGTGTTGGCTGTCATGGGCCTTTCTGCAATAACTGGCTCGCCTTCGTGTAAGCCTCCTCGGCCTCGGCATATCGGTCAAGCTCTTCGTACGCGGTCGCCAGGCCGTACCAGAGAGCGTAATCCTCGGCAAAGCGTTTAATCCCCTCGGCGTAAATCTTCCGCGCCTCCTCGAACAAGCTCCGGTGCATGAAAAGGCTGCCGAGGCAGCGATAACCGCGGAGATCTTCAGGGTCCGATTCAACGACTTTGCGGCACGCCGCGGTGGCTTCCGCAAGCTCTTTTCTCTCCCAGTGCACCATGGCGATGCCGAAGTAGGCGCCGGGAGATCCGGGCCCGAGCTTGAGCGCCGAGCGGTAATCGCCGAGAGCCTCTTCGTATCGTCCCAATTTCCGGTAAAGCTCGCCGCGATAAAAGTAATTGAGGCGGCCGTACGGCGAGAGTTCGATTCCCGTGGTGAAATCTTCCAGGGCCCGATCGTCGCGCTCAAGGAGCGTATAGAGGTAACCCCGATGCATGCGGGCCGTCCCGTTCCTGGGCCACAACTCAACTGCTTTGGTCAGCGCCTTTTCCGCCTCCGCGTAGTCTTCCCTGTTGATGTATCCCGTGCCGAGGCTGATGTACGCTCCCGCATGAGTGGGATCGGTCTTAAGGACACTGCTCCACAGGGTCACCGGATCGCGCCAATCCCGGTTGCGTAAGATAGTCACGCCGGTAAGTATGACGAGAATCGCCGCCAGCGCTACTCCATAAGCGCGCCAAAAACGGTTCGCGTCGTTCGATTCCGGCTTGCTCCACTGGCGCCAGATCCAGTGTGCCGCGTAGATACTCACGAGCGCGGCCACGACAGAGAGACCGGTGTAAGCGGGATACGGCCGATGGCCGGTAATCGGGTCTGGCCGGATGATCACGCTTGCCTCGGGCAACAGGGCGATAAAAAACCAGCAGGCGAAGAACGCCGCGAGCGGGCAAATCCGCCGAATGCGCCATACGACCGACAGAATAGCCAGGACGAGGAAGAGCGATCCGAGGACATGCAGATCCCATAGCGAGCGCGACCACCCAAAGCCGGGAAACTCCACCATGAGCGGGTGGGGCCACAGATAGAGCTTCATATAGTAAACCCAGGCGCGGAACTGGGTGAAGAGGTAGTCCAACGGGGTGACCGGCGCGACGCGGAGGAAGCTCATCAGGCCGCCGAACAGAACCACTTTTCGCAGTAGAACGTAGGCCGCGAAAGCGATCGCGAAGGGGAGGTATTTGATCAACCGCCGGGGCTCACTCCAATAAAGGCGCAATACGTTCTGGCGGTCGGGGTTGAGAAACAGCATCTCATAGAGCACCAGAGCCGCCGGCAGGCTGACAACCGTCGCCTTGCTTGCCACCCCCAACGCAAACGCCAAGAGCGCCGCCCCGTGCCACCACGGGTGTCTTCGATTGTCTCCGCCGAGCGGGCCGCGCAAAAAGCAGTAAAACGCGATGAGAAAAAATAGCGCCGCCAGCACCGAGCTGCGCGCCCAAATATAATTAACGCCCTGCGAGGTTACCGGATGGACGGCGAAGAGGGCGGCGGGGATCAGTGGAAACCAGGTTTTCAGCCCGGCCGGGCCCGGCGGCAGCGGCGTCGGAGACTTCCGATGAATCTCGGCGACGATGAGAAACAAGAAGAAGGCAGTGCCGGCGTGAAAGAGGAGATTGAAGATTCGGAAGACAGCGGGATCGAATCCCCCGATGGCATAGTTGATGGCGTAGGTAATTTGCAGTATCGGCCGCCAGTCCACCGAGCGGGCGAGGCGAAAAAGCTGCGGGTCGGTAAAGTAGGCTGCGACGTTGCGTAAGTTTCGAATGGCGGGATTTCTGACGATGCCTTCGATGTCGTCGTACTGAAAGCTGTTGGGCAGAGAGTTGGCGTAAGCGATGAAACTCAAAAGCAGCAGCGCGGCACAGGCGACCGACTTAGGGTAACGCTCAGCGATATTTTGCATGGTCCGTTCGCCGGCAGGAGCGGAGGATGGGCTTGGTCAAACGCTCTTTCTCGCTGCGGGAGCCCGGCTCGAAGAAAGCGATTCAGCCAGGTCGCCGATCGCCGCGGCGGCCCGCTCGACCTCGGCCCGGCTGACATCCAGGTGCGTGACCATCCGAATCTTATCTCGATCCACCGGCACGCCGAGGACGCCGCGGCGCGCGGATTCGGCGAGGAACTCGGCGGAGGAGAGGCCGGTCTCCCGGACATCGAAGATCACGATGTTGGTTTGCGCCTTGGCGGGATTGAGGCGGATGCCCGGCATCTGCGCCAGCGTGTGCGCCAGGAGCTTGGCGTTCTCGTGGTCGATCTCCAACCGTTGCGGCCCCTTCTCCAGCGCGATCAGGCCGGCGGCGGCGAGCACGCCCGCCTGCCGCATGCCGCCGCCCAATAATTTTCGGATGCTGCGGCAGCGCTCGATCAACGCGCTCGAGCCGACGATCATCGAACCCACGGGGGCGCCCAGCCCCTTGCTCAAGCAAAACTGCACCGAGTCGAATTTCTCCGTCATCTCGCGGACATCTTCATGGAGAAAAGTCGCGGCGTTGAAAATCCGCGAGCCGTCGAGGTGGACCAAAAGACCGGCCTCATGCGCGCGCTCGCAAATTTCCTGCGCCGGCCGCGTGGGGTAGACCGTGCCGCCGGCCAGGTTGTGGGTGTTCTCCAGGCAGACGAGAGCGGTCTGAGCGCGTTGGTAGCTCTTCGGACGAATGGCGCGCTCGATCTGTTCCCAGGTCATGATGCCGTCTTCGGTCGGGACGAGCCGCGGCAAGAGGCCGGCGACTCCCGCCATCGCCGCCATCTCGATGCTATAGAGGTGCGCGTTCGCCTCGCAGATGACCTCCTGGCCGGGCCGCGCGTGGGCCATGAGGCAGACGAGATTGCCCATCGATCCGGAGGGAACGAAGAGCGCCGCGTCGCGTCCGAAGATCTCGGCGGCCCGCGCCTGCAGGCGATTGACCGTCGGGTCCTCCATGAAGACATCGTCGCCCACCTCGGCCTCGGCCATGGCGCGGCGCATTTCCGGCGAAGGTTTGGTGACAGTGTCGCTTCTGAGATCGATGGGTGTCGCGGCCATTCGTCGCTCCTCCGGGCGAAGCCTACTCCAGCCTGCCTTCGATCTCGCGCGCGGTTTCCAGCGGCAGGGTGGGGCGAACGAAGGCGTGGTAGATCGAATCGTTCTGCAGCCACATGATATCCGCCCGGCTCCTCACCGCCGCGCGCATCTCCTCCTGGAGATGTTCCTCCATGCAGTGTTGCCGGATCACATCGACGCAGAAGTTGCCGTGCCCTTCGTCGTGGTACTCGTGCACACGGAAGAAGTCGAGCGCGCGCGACGGGATCCACGAGTAGTGGCGCTCCAAGGCCTCCCGCTCCTCTTTCATCCGCTTCGGCCCGCCGCCTTCGAATACCAGGCCGGTGCCGATGGCCACGGCCCAGTGGCTCTGCTGGACGAGCTGCACGTACATGTCCAGCGCGGCGCGGATGCCGGGCAGCGGCTCGTAGCTCGACATCTCCTCGCGCGGCACGCCGACGCCCTCGCCGAAGCGCAGCCACAGCTCGGCGTGGCTCGGATGTTTGCGGCCGATCATGTCTTCGCCCTCTTCCTCGATCATGTTTTCGATCAGCGCCCGGCGCAGCGCCGGCACGGGGCACTTCTGGTAGCGGACGCCGAAGAAGCGGTGGATGTTGCTGAACTCGTGATAGAGATTACACGCCCACCACTGAAGCTGCTCCTTCGTCAGCCTGCCCGTGAGCAGGAGCTGGCGCACCGGATGGGGCCGCGGATGTTTTTGCTGCAATGTCGCTTGTAAGTCTGCAATCAACTCTTCGGGTGACAACACTCGTGTCATAGAGACTCCCCTAACCAGCGTCTCGGCTCCAAGCCGAGGGGTTCCAAAACTGTCGACTGGAGGTCGATTACCCCCCCTCCGTCATTCCCGCGCAAGCGGGAATCCAGTCTTTCCCTCATAGGCCGCTCCGCCGCCACCGTGGATGCCCGCTTTCGCGGGCATGACGGACGTTTGTTTCACCTCAAAGCGAGGGACTTCACCCGTCTCCAAAGGCAGCATCAAAACCTACCGCACGAAGCGGTCGTCATAGAAAGCGCTGGCGGGCATCTCCCTGATCTTGGGATTGCTCTGCGACTGTTCTTCGACGGCGCCGCGCAAGGCTTCCGCTGAGAGTCGCGGGATCGGCTCCAGCGCCTTGTGGGCGTAGAAATCGTAGACCTTGTCGAGAATCTCCGCATCTTGAATCAGCGTGTACTTAGCCAGGACTTTTTTTGTGAAGGCCTTGTCGGCGCGCACGCGCTCCATGCCGGCGATGTAGGAACGCATGAACTTTCTGAGAATCCCTTCCTTGTCCTTGATGATTCTCCTGCTGGTCGCGATCGAGGGATTGGGGTAGGCGATGTTCAGGTCGGTGATATTGATGATCTCTTTGAAGCCCAGTTTCTCGGCTTGCCAGTGGGTTGGGGGCGAGAGAATGCCGGCGTCGATCGCGCCGTTTTGCAGCGCGGCCATGATGTTGGGCACGCTCCCCATCTGCAGGATGACGACCTCCTTGTCCGGATTGAGGCCGTATTTCCTGAGCGCGTAGCGCACGGAGACGTCCGTCGAGCTGCCGAAGCGCGTGACGCCGATCTTCTTGCCTTTGAGATCGGTGGCGGCGGCAATCTTCGGCGGGGCCATGAGGGAAAAGATCATCTTGCTGACCGCGACGCCGATCATCGTCAGGTCGGCCCCTTTGGCGATCGCGGCGATCACCTGCCCGCCGTTGGGAAAGCCGACGTGCACGTCGCCGCTCAGCAGGGCCTGCGTGAGCAGCGTGCCGCTGGGGATGAAGATCAACTCCGCCTTGATTTCCTCCCGGTCGAAGATCCCCCCCTCTTTGGCGACCCAGAGCGCAGCGTAGTTGGCGCTGGTCGAGGAGTAGCCGACGGTTAAGGTTGTCTGGGCTGCGGCTGTGGCCGACATCGACGCGAGGAATGCGACGAGCAGCATCCGTGGAGAAAACCAAAAGATTCTATTCACAACAGGCCTCCAAGAGTTCGAGCGCGTCGGGGACCTCGTGCGTGAGGCCCCGATACAACTGAAACCTATCGCGGAGGGCGTCGGTGAGTCAAGGCGACGTAGTGGTTGGTGGGGTGTCGGCGCCGGGCTTGACCTGTTATATCCCGCTCGACTACGATTGGAGCCGATGATTTCCGTCGCGTTGCGCCAGGTGACCAAACGCTTCGGCTCGGTCGTCGCGGTCGATCGGGCCACGCTCGACGTCAACGACGGGGAATTGCTGGCGGTCGTGGGCGAGAGCGGCTGCGGCAAGACGACGACCTTGAGGCTCATCGCCGGCCTGGAGAAGCCCGACGAAGGCGCGATCTATATCGGCGGGGCTCCGGTCAACGACGTTCCGGTGGGCCGCCGGGGCGTGCAGATGATTTTTCAGAACTTCGCCTTGTGGCCGCACATGAGAGTCTTCGACGAGCGCCGGTACACCAACCTCACGCTGCCTTTGAAAATCCGCAAGTGGTCCAAAGAGAAGATCCGCGAATTCATCCGGCCGCTGACTCAAAAACTGGGCATCGAGGAGCGCTTCTTCGAGCGCAAGCCGCAGGAGCTTTCCGGGGGCGAGCAACAGCGCGTGGCGTTGGGGCGCGCGATGACGACCTCGCCGCGCGTCATGCTCATGGACGAGCCGCTGTCGAATATCGACCCGCCGAACCGGCTCAAGATGCGCGGCGAGATTCTTAAATTCCACCGCGAGAACCGGCTGACGACGCTCTACGTCACGCACAACCTGCCTGACGCGCTTGCCCTGGCGGACCGCATCGCGGTGATGCGGGCGGGCCGCTTCGAGCAGGTGGACACGGCGGAGAATCTGATGCGGCGCCCGGCGACGGACTATGTCGCGGAGTTTTTCCGCGCGTCGGAGCTTAGACCGAGAAATCTATCCGCGCCGGCTGGCTTATGAAGCGCTTCGCGCAATTGCTGACCGCGACGCTGTTGGCGGGCCTCTCGACCGCCGCCGGCGTCGCGGCTTCCTGCCGCGACCTGGACGTTGCCCGCAGCCGCTTCTCTCTGGCCTACGCCGCCGAGCCCGACGCGGTGATTCAATATTTCGGCCACAACTTTTTTCAGATCACGACGAGCAAAGGGACGAAAATTATCACCGACCCGCTAGCGCCGGGGATGCACCCGACGCCGAACGTCACGCCGCACGTCGTGACCGTGGGACGCGAGCACCCGAATCACAACTACGTCGAGCTGGCTCATGGCAATCCGATCATCCTGCGCGGGCTCTCGCATTCCGGCGCGGAATGGAATCGGATCAGCCTGAACGTCCGCGACGTGTTTATTTACAATTTGCCGATCTATCAGCAGGCGTTCGACAGCGCGCTCAAAGGCGCGGCCTTCATGTTCGACCTCGGCGCGCTCTGCATCGCGCATCTGGGAGACTTGAGCCACACGCTCACGCCGGAGCAGCTGAAGCAGATGGGCAAGGTGGACGTGGCGCTGATTCCGATCGGCGGGGTCTTCACCATGCCCGCTTCGACGGCGCGCGAGGTGCTGGCGCAGCTCAAGCCCAAGATCGCCATCCCGATGCACTACCGCGACAACATGTACATCCTCCAGTCCTTCGTCGAAGGACTCCGCACCCGCCGCCCCGAGACCGACACCCTCGTCGTCAGCAAAGCGACGCTGCCGTCGCAGACGGAGATCGTCGTGCTGAGACCGGGGGATGGAAGGGATTACAGGTAGGCGCGCCCAAATTCTACTTTACAAGTTCCAAACACGGTAGTAAATTCGCCTTATTTCACGGATAGGGGCGGATGCGGAATGAAAGCTAGTGAAGCGAGCCTGGCTACAGTACTTGGAATCGCCGTGCTAATGAGCGGGTGCGCAACGGCGGTTTGTCCTCCGGTTGTGCGGCACGACGTGTTCTTTGCGATCTCGAAGCGGGCAAGCGGAAAGCTGGTCGGTGCGTTTGATAGCAAGAAGCCCGATTCCGGGTCGTATTTGGCGGGTGTGCGGCAGGCGATCGACATGGCATGGTATTATCCAGAGAGGGCATTGCAGCACGGCGCGAAGGGCCGCGTAGGGGTGGAATTTACGGTTTCAGCTAACGGTGATTTGCGAGATCCGAGGATTGTTTGCTCCTCGGGCGATCTCCTATTGGATCGAGGCGTGATCGTGGCAATAAGAAGCGCGTCGCCGGTTAAGCCGATTCCGTCCGCGATCGGGAAAGACCAAATCCCCATCACTGCCACGTTTGAGTATGTTGACAACCGCGCGCAAGGAAAACCAACGCATGACTCCTATCTGGCAAACCTTAGACACGCGATCAATGCGCAATGGGTTTATCCCAGGCTGGCATTGCTCGATGGTGTGCAGGGAAAGCTGACTCTCGAACTTACGATTCTAAAGGACGGTCATTTAGAGGAGATCCAGATCATTCGTTCCTCGGGCATTGCCATGCTTGACGAGGAGGCGATCCGGGCCGTCAACGCTGCTGCTCCATTCGAGCCGATTAGCGCCGAGGTCGGGACGGAGAGCCTCAAAGTTCTCGTAGACCTTAGGTATGAGGATGATCGGCCGAAAAAGTGGCCGATGCCGTCCCTGCGCTGAGACGTTCTTGGCATTGAACAGTTAGAGGCCCATCCGTGAATCCCGATTCCGTTTGGCAACTGCGCTTGGACGTGGTTTGGGTTCTCATTCTCCTCGGCGTTGCGCGGTGCGGGCGCGCCGGCGAGCCTAAGCCGGAAGTCCATGCCTATCTCGGCGATCGCTACTGGCGTCTGGGCGATTACCACGCGAGGAGGGGAGCCAAACAGAAAGCCGCGCGACTTCGCGTGAAAGCAAAACAACATCTGCGTTTAGGCGGCGGTTGGGACCCGTCGCTGCCGCCGGCGGCAGCCATGAGGATGCCGGTTCCGCAAAGGCCGACATTCACGGCGGCAGTTGGCTGGCGTAGTCGTGAAGGCCCGCCGGATGACGCCGCATGAGATCTTCCCTTGCCGCATCTCGATAATCACCGGTCGCCTCTCGCAGTGCGTCCTTTGGCGCGTTTAATCTCTACGGGGTCTAATTCCCCGCAGCCTGCTGGGTAGAATTTATTTCCTTTACGAAGTCCGTCATTCCCGCATGCTTTTAGCGGGAATCCAGGTGAAGTTAGGACTGGACCCCCGCTAGAGACATGCGGGGGTGACAATTGAGCAAGTGATTCTCGATTTCTTCTGATACCCCGTCAGCTTGCTGCGGGGTCGTTCATCACGGATGCCGAGCTTCAATCTTGGAGTCGGGGGGCCACGTCGATGTTGCACATTGCGCGATGGGAGGCTACCGTAGGCGCATGGAACTCAAGGATCGCATTACGGTCGCGCCGGGGATACGTGGCGGGAAGCCTTGCATCAAGGGGACTCGGATCGCGGTCTATGATGTGTTGGAGTATTTGGCCGGCGGGATGACGGAAGACCAGATCCTGAAGGATTTTCCCAATCTCACGCAGGACGACATCCGCGCCTGCCTCTCCTTTGCCGCAGCGCGCGAGCGCCGTCTTCTTGATGAGCGTATGCAGCAGCATGAACTGAACCCTGCGGACGTCGAGCCCTGGGCGAAGGTCAAAAAAGACATCCTGGGCGACCGGTGACCTACCTGTCACCTCCTACACCATCTCAATAATCATCGGTTTTCTTTACCGGAAAGCGTAGGCGCAAGTTGCGTCGGTCCCAGCGGCGGGCCCAAGGAGCCACGGCGGACTCAGCTGTACGACCGTTGAAAATCTTATCGTTCGTGCTGAGCTTGTCGAAGCATGAACGTTATTCGATTTATATCTTGAACGCCTCGCGGGTATTCGGCGCGAAGAGGCTCGCGAGATCAAGTTTTTGTTTGATCAGCCCATGTTCCAAGAGATAGCCGTGGAGCGTTTCGAGCACGTGTAAGTTAGGCGCCAGTCCGTAAGGCCAGTATTCCTCGCCCATGAGTTGCCGCGTCTCTTCGTATTCGGCGACGGTCCACGGTAGGCTGATGCGCAGCACGTTCGAGTCGTAGAGCTGGCTGAAGCAGAGATCTTTCGCCTCGCAAAATGCCTTGTACAGACTCTGGGCGATCCACGGATGCTCTTCGTAAATCTTGGTTCGAATCACGACGACATGCATGATCGGGAAAATTCCCGTCCGGCGAAAATATTCCATCTCCACCCGCTTGAAATCGGGAAACAGCCGCCGGACATGGGAAGCGCCCTTGAGAAAGCATGACGGCATGCGCGGCGACATCAGCGCGTCGATCGCGCCGCTTTCGAGCATGTCGTTGAGCGTTCGATCCGGCGGAATGACCTCCAGACGAATTCTCGGAGGCGCGTCGAAATCAACCCGGTCCTTTCTTCCCGGCTGCTCCTCGCCGCCCTGGAGCCAGTGAACTTCTTCGGGCTTCACTCCATACTCATGCTGCAGCAGACCGCGGAGCCAGACGGCGGCGGTCATCGTGTACTCCGGCACGCCGACCCGCTTGCCGCGCAGATCCTCCGGCTTTTCGATGCCCGAGGCGGTGTTGATGAAAATACAGCGGTGGCGAAAAGTCCGGGAAGGGAAGACGGGGATCGCGACGAACGGGCGGCGGCCCTGGGCGGCGGCTACTAAAAACGCGCCCATCGATAATTCCGCCACGTCGAACTCCTCGTAGCGGCACATGCGCCAGAAGATCTCCTCGACGGCCAGCGCCACGTAGTTCAGATCGATCCCTTCGGGCTTCACCGAGCCGTCGCGCAGCGCGCGCGTCCGGTCGTAGTCTTCACAAGCCAAAGTCAGTTGAATGTCGGACATTACTACCTCAATCTACTAAGGGCGATGTTCGGTCTTCTCGGTCCGTCATTCCCGCATGTTTTTAGCGGGAATCCAGGCAAAGTTCGGACTGGACCCCCGATAAAAACGTTCGGGGGTGACGACTTTTGGAAAGGGGCGCGATCCGTGGAAGCGAGGAAGTTTGTTGCCGGGTAATTCATTCACGTTCGCACGTTCTGCGCGCCGCGCGCTTCTTCCACCAGCTTGACAAGCTCCGCGACCTGTTTCGCTAAACCTTTACGTCCTTCTTTCAGCAACACGTCGTGCAGCGTCGCACTTCCCAAGCAGATGCCGGTGACGCCCAGCCGGACATACTCCTGAACATTGCTCTGATCCACGCCGCCGGAGACCATAAAGCGCACGTCTGGAAACGGTCCGAGCATCTGGCGCACGAAGTGCGGGCCGCCGACGCAATCGGCGGGGAAGATTTTCACCAGGTCCGCGCCGGCGCGGTTGGCGGAGACGATCTCGGTCGGCGTCGCGGCGCCGCTGATACAGGCGACGTCGGCCCCGCGGCAGATGGGGACGAGGTTCAGCTCCAGCGAGGGCGACACGATGAAGCGCGCGCCGGCGGTGACCGCCTCGCGCGCCTGCTCGTCGGAGAGCACGGTGCCCGCGCCGACATGAAAATCGCTCCGCTTCGCCAGCTGTTCGATGACCTCAAGAGCGCCGGGGACGGTAAAGGTGATCTCGACGAACTTCACGCCGCCCTGCGCCGCGCCATCGGCGGTCTCAAGCGCCTCCGCGGCGCTCTTCGAGCGCACCACGGCGACCAACCGGTGGCGGTGCATTTCAGCGATCAGTTCCGTTCTGCCCATCGCTTTGATCCGGGAAGTTTTTGGTTTCAGGTTCCGAGTTAAACTAAAAACTTAACACTAAAAACTGATAACTTTTCCGCTAGCTCAGACTCAATCCGCCGTCCACGATCAATGTCTGCCCGGTCACAAAGTCGCCGCCGGCTGCCAGGCCGACGATGGCTGCGGCGACGTCCTCGGGTGTGGCGACGCGGCCGAGCGGGATGCTAGCGGCGGAATGCCTCACCACCTGATCGTATTCCTTGCCGTAGTGTTCTTTCATCCAGCGCGTGTCGGTGAATGCCGGCGCCACCGCGTTGACCCGCACCTTGGGCGCGAGCGCGACCGCCAGCGCGCGGGTAAGATAGATCAGCGCCGCCTTCGTCGTGCCGTAGGGCAGCGACGACATCGTCGTGGGCGCGAGAATCCCCGAGATCGAGGCGACATTGATAACCATGCCGCCGGTCTTGGCGAGCATCGGCGCGGCGAGGCGCGTGCAGCGGAACGGGCCCTTGAGGTTCACATCGAGGATATCGTCCCAGACGTCGTCCGTCAGTGCCTCCAGATCGTTCAGCGGCACCCATTGCGTGGTGCCGGCGTTGTTCACCAGAATATCCAGCCGCTGAAACTGGTCGTCCACCTGCTGCATCATGCGCAGCAGTTGACGCTCGCTTTTCACGTCGGCGCGGAGGCACAGCGCTTCGGCGCCCAGTTTCCTCACTTCTTCCGCCAGCTGGTCGACTTCCTTTTTCGCCGTGCGATAGTTGATCGCGACGCCCGCCACGCCGGCCTTGGCCAGCGCGAGGACGGTCGCCCGGCCGATCCCTGTGGCCCCGCCCGTTACCAACGCCACCTTTCCCTTCAAATCCATGTACCGAACCTCCATCCTCTATCTTCCATCATCCATCCTCGGCTTTCGTCTTAACGTTGCTGTCGTTTCTTTATCAATCGTCCACTGATGGGGCAAGCGAACCAGCTCATCTTTTGTTCCGCCGAATCGGATCGCCACGCCGTAATCGCGCTCGGCGCCCTCGGGCGTGACATACCCCGCAATGACATCTTGCCGCACCAGCTCGGGATCGCGCTCGAACGGATCGCCGTAGCCTCCGCCGCCCGGCGGATTCAGATGGACGATTTGGTCCGCGTCAAGCTCGAGCTGCGCCTTGGGATTGGGGCGGAGGCCGTCTTCGAGAAAGACTTCGCCCGCCATCCCTGCCTTGCCGCCGAGCAATCCCGGCGCGGGATATCTCGTCCGATCGACGATGCAGCTCACGCTCCAGCGTCCCGGCGCGCGATTGCTGAATTCCGTCAGCTGCCCTAGGCCGCCTCGCCACAGGCCCGCGCCGCCGGAGTCCGCGCGCAGCTCGCGCCGGCGCATCACCAGCGACGAGAGGCTCTCGATCACCTCCGCGGGCACACCGGCGACGCCGCTGGGAAAGCCCACGGCGCTGAGGCCGTCTTTTGCCGGACGCGCGCCCGTGCCTCCCACCTGAAAAATCGTCATGGTAAACGGCGGAGTTCGGCCGCGCCACACGCTCAACCAGATCGGATCGGCGCCCGGCGCCATCAGCCGTCCCGGCAGCGCGTCGGCGAGCGCGGCGAAAATCGCGCTCGGCACAAAATGGCCGACCGCTTGGCGGCTCGCCACCGGCGCGGGCTCGAGCGCATTTAAAATGCTCCCCGGCGGCGCCGTGACGTGGACCGGACGAAAACTTCCTTCGTTGTGCGGGACATCCGGATAAATCGCCGCCTTGACGGCGAAGCTCGCGTAGGCGTGCGTGTAGTTGAGGACGACGTTGATGCCGCGCGCGCTCTGCGGCGACGAGCCGGTGAAGTCGATCGAAACCTCGTCGCCCTCGACGCGGACGCGGCAACGGATCACGATCGGCTCCTCGAAGCCGTCGCTCCAGGTCTCGCTCAGCCACTCGCCGTCCGGCAGCTCGCGGATCTTCTGGCGCACCGCCGTCTCCGAGCGGCCGATGATCTCTTCGGCCACGGGATCGATGCTCTCCAGACGGAACTCTTTCATCATTTCGAGCAACGCCCGGCCGCCCGCGTCGTTGCAAGCGGTTTGCGCGTAGAGATCGCCGACCACCTCGTCGGGCTGGCGGACGTTGGCGCGAACGATCTGCAAAAGGATTTCATTTGGCTTGCCGCCGTCGAAGAGCTTCATGATCGGCAGGCGCAGCCCCTCTTCGTAAACCTCGCGCGCTTCGGCCGAGAGGATGCGCCCGCCGATATCGGCGGCGTGGCAGGTGTTGGCGAACAGCGCGACCAACCGTCCCTCCTTGAAGATCGGCGTCGCGACCGTGATGTCGTTGATCTGCCCGGCGGTCATCCAGGGGTCGTTGGTCAGCAGGACGTCGCCAGGCGCGAGCCTTGCCGGCGGGTAGGCGGTGAGAAAATGGCGCATCGAAGTCGCCATCGCGTTGATATGGCCGGGAGTGCCGCTGATCGACTGCGCGATCATCCGGCCGCGGGTGTCGAAAGCGCCGCAGGCCAAATCCTGACTCTCGCGCACGATGGTGCTGAAGGCCGTGCGCATTAAGGTGTCCTGTTGCTCGTTGGCGACGGAGAGCAGCCGGTTCCAGATCACTTCAAGCGTGACGGGGTCGATAAGTCTAGCGGCCATCGGCAAACTCCACGATCACGTTCAAATGCTCGTCCACGCGCGCGCGGCCCCTCCCGCCGACGATCAACGTCGACTCGCGCTCTTCGACGATCGCCGGGCCGCTCAAAGTCGCTCCGGCCGCCAGCGCGTAGCGGTCGTAAACCGGCGCTTCGACATAGCCGCCGCACTCCGGAAAATAAGCGCGCCGTTTGCCCTTGAGCGGGTCGCCGCCGGCGCCGTTTTCCGCCGGCAAGTGAAAATCCATCCGCGGTCTCGGCCCGCTTGCGACCACGCGCCAGTTGACGACTTCGAGCGGAACATCGGGTCCTTTGCGTCCGTAGAGCGAACGGTAAACTTCGTCGAACGTCGCGCCGATCTTCGCAACGTCGCGTTCCTTCAAGACTCCGTCCGGCAGCGGCACGGAGACTTCATGCCCTTGGCCGACGTAGCGCATGTCGGCAACGCGTTCATAGAATATCTCCGCGGGCGACAGGCCGGAGCCTTCGAGCACGCCGCGTCCCTCGCGCGCCATCTCGTCAAGCAGCGCGTTGGCGACGGCCCAATCGAGACCGTCGAGGCGGCTGTAGGAGCTGCGCACGAAGTCGAAAGCGAGCGGCGCGGCGAGCAGGCCGAAGGTCGAGCCCACGCCCGCGCCGACCGGGGCGAGCAGCGCCGGAAGGTGGAGAATCTCCGCAATGCGGTAGGCATGGACCGGCCCGGCGCCGCCGAAGGCGTAAAGCGGCATGCGGCGCGGGTCTTTGCCGCGCTCGCCGAGATGCGCGCGCGCGGCGTTGGCCATGTTTTCGTTGACGATGCGATGGATTCCCCAGGCGGCCTGCTCCACGCTGAGGTCCAAAGGCTTCGCCAGCCGCGCCAGCGCGCGGCGCGCGGCTTCGAGATCGAGCTGCATCTTGCCGCCGAGGAAATAACCGGGGTCAAGATATCCCAGGATGAGATCGGCGTCCGTGACCGTAGGTTCCTCGCCGCCTCTGGCGTAGCAGGCGGGTCCCGGCTCGGCGCCGGAGCTTTCCGGACCGACTTTGAGCAATCCCAACGCGTCGACGCGCGCGATGCTGCCGCCGCCCGCGCCGAGCTCGATCATGTCGATCACCGGAATCTTGACGGGAAGTCCGCTGCCGCGCCTGAAACGATAGACCCGGTCCACCTCGAAGTCGTGCGTCTTGAGCGGCCGGCCGCCTTCCACGGCGCATAATTTGGCCGTCGTTCCGCCCATATCGAAGGAGAGCAGGTCCGGGAAGCCGGCGCGCGCGCCCAAATGAGCGGCGGCCAGCGCGCCCGCCGCGGGGCCGGATTCCAATAAACGCACGGGAAATTTGGCGGCCGTCTGGGCGGTGGCGATACCGCCGCTCGATAGCATGACGAAAAAGCTGCCGTTGAAAGAAAGCCGTTCGAGACGGCGGCGAAGCTCGGCTAAATAGTTCGCCACGCGCTCTTGCACGTAGACGTTGGCGACCGTCGTGCTCGCGCGCTGGTACTCGCGGATCTCCGCCACGACTTCGGAGCTGAGCGAGACGCGGATTTGCGGCGCGACTTCGGCTATGATCTCCGCCGTGCGGCGCTCGTGCGCCGGATTGCGGAAGCTGTTCAAGTAACAGACGGCGACGGCCGTAATGCCCTTGTCGCGTAGCTCCGCCACGAGGCGGCGCACGAAAATCTCATCCAGCGGCTTGAGCTCGCCGCCGTCCGCGGCCATGCGCTCGGGTACGTCGAAGCGGAGATAGCGCGGCACAAGAGGCTTGGGAAAATCGAGATTCAAATCGTAAAGCTCGTAGCGATGCTCGCGGCCGATCTCGAGCGCATCGCGAAAGCCTTCCGTCGTGAGCAGCGCCGTCGGCGCGCCCTTGCGCTCGATGATCGCGTTCGTAACGAGCGTCGTTCCGTGAACCAGCGTCCCGCCTGTGGTGAGCGAAGTCGAACCACCTGTGGTGAGCGAAGTCGAACCACCTGTGGTGAGCCGGGTCGAACCGCCTGCCAGCGCCGGAGCGAGCGCCGTCTCCACGGCCAGGCTCGGATCGCCCGGCGTGGTGAGCGTCTTGCCGATGACGGCGCGGCCGTCCTCGGCGATGAAGAGGAGATCGGTGAAGGTTCCGCCGATATCGATGCCGACTCGATACATAAGAATTTTGGATTTTAGATTTTCGATTTTAGATTGAATCCAAAATCGCCAATCCAAAATCTAAAATAAACCTTCGTTCATCTTTGTGAAAAAAGATCCAGCACGCGCTGCGTCTGGTGGTTGGCCGCCGGCCGCAATAATGGGATTTTGACGCCGGCGTCGCGGTATTGCTGGACGCGCTTCTTCACTTCATCGGGCGTTCCGCTGGCCGTCATCCCCTCGACGTAGGAATCGGGAATCGCCTTGATCAGTCCCTCCATACCGCCGGCGGCGTGGGCCTTTTCGAAGAGCGGAATATCGTCTTTCCTGATATACGGCTCGCCGACGCGCATCTTGGGACCGGCGATAAAGGAGATCTGCACCGGGTCGAGCTTGGTGGCGACCTCCCAGCGTATCTGATCGAGCGCCTTCTTGTGGTCGTCTTCGACCGAGCAGTTGATGATCTGGGCGACTTCGAACTTGGAAAAATCACGGCCCGCGGCCTCCGCGGCCGTGCGAATAATCCGGAGCGCGTTGACCGTATATTCCGGCGAGCAGACGGCATTCAACACGACGCCGTCGGCGACCTGCCCGGCGAGCTTGAGCCCCGTCGTGCTCGTCGCGGGGGCGTAGATGGGAATGAACTTGCGAACCGGCTGCCATCCGAGGCCGACGTTGTCGAAATTGACGTACTGCCCGTGATAGGAGACTTTTTCCCCGCTCAGCAGCAGGCGCATCGATTCGATGTATTCCTTTAAGACCTGCGCCGGCGTGGCGCTCACATTCGGATCGAGGGCGTGGACTCTGGCGTGGCTTTTGGTGCAGGCGCCGGGCGCGAGCGTCATCCTCCCGCCCGTAAGCTCGTCCAGGCTCGCGAGCGACTGGGCCATGACGAGCGGGCTGCGCAGGCGGACGATCTGCGTGGAGCCTAAGATCAGCTTTTTCGTCGCCAGGCCGATAGCGGCGAGCGCCGTGACCGAGTCGCGCATGATCTCGATCGTCTCCGAGAAAAAGGCCATTTCATAACCGCGCTCCTCCGCCTGCTGCATCAACGCCGCGATCTCTTTTACGTTCGTGAACTTTCCGTATCCAAGCGCGAATCCGACTCTTGCCATGCACACTCCTTTTGTCGAGCTGTTGAAAAAGGCTCATCTGCCCTTCGATCTTCCTCAGGGTGGTGAGCCAGCCGAACCACCGTCAGCCCGCCTGAGAATCTCTCTCCGGGCCGATGCGATACGTCGTTGTTACGCTGCCCCCAAAAACTTAAAGCATCTCTGAACTACGCTTGTATCTCCTCGTCCCGCGCATCGGCCCTCCGAGAGATCCCCAGGCGGGCGGTAGCGATGGTCGCGCTCGACCGCCTTCGCTCGGCGCTTACTTTCCCCAGAGCTGCTTGTAGAAGCCCGAGGCGTCGAGCTCCTTGACAAAGCGATCGTCGTAAAAACTTTCCGGCTTTGCGTCTTTGGCCTTGGGGTTTCGCGGCGCCGTGAGATTCAGCACCTCCTGAATGCCTTCGCGGGTGTTGTAGGGGATTTTGTCGATATAGTCGACCGCGTACTGGTAAACCGCGTCGATCGTCCTCGCGTCCTCCGCCCGGACATATTTTTTGATGGCGCGCTTGCTTCCGTCCGGGTCGTTGTGAAGTTTGTAGACCGCTTCCGAATACGCCTTGAGAAAACGGCGCACGAGATCCTCGTTGCCGTTGAGAAAAGCGCGCCGCGCCATGAACGCGTCGTGGGGGAAATAGACTCCAGCCTTGCCCATGTTCATCAGGACGCGCGCGCCGGCCTCCTCGGCGCGGAGATTCGTCGGGCTGGAAAACGGCGCGGCGACGATGGCCTTGGTGCGCAGCATCGCGGCGGCGGCGAACAGATCGCCGGTCTGGATCAGCGTCACGTCCCGAACCGGCTCCAGTCCATGTTTGCGCAAAACGTAGCGCATCGTGAAGTCCGTGGAGGAGCCGAAGCGGGTGACACCGACCGATTTTCCGCGCAGGTCGTCGACCGACTTGATCTCCGGCAAAGCCATAATATAAAAAGCCGGCACTTTCACCAGCGCGCCGAACATGATCATGTCCGCGCCGGCAAGACTCGCGTCGACCGAGGCGCTGCCGGCCGCCGCGGAAATCGGCAGATCGCCGCCCAGCATCGCCTGGACCATCAGCGAGCCTGAGGCGATCAGCACGATGTGAGAGTCGATGTTGTACTTTTCGAAGAGTTTCGCCTCATGCGCGATCCAGAGGCCGGCAAAAACACCGCTCGCGCTGGTGTATCCCATCGCCAAACGGTCTTTTGCCTCGGAAAGCGCGACTTCATAGCCCGAGAGGAACAGGGCGACGACAAACACAGCGATTTGTCTCTTCATGATCTCATCCTCCGTCCGGTCACGATGCGCCAGCTTGCTACCCTTAGAAGAGGCTCCCTATTAGACCATACATCTACCAGAAAACGCGCAGACTTTCAGCCTCCGTAAAGGCAGCCAGGAAGAGCGGGTTGACAGCTTGATTTTCCGTGTGGTACTCGGCGGAGAAGGGAGGAAACACCATGGGACGGATCCTTATTCAGAACGGCACGGTCATTACGATGGACCCGCGGCGGCGCATTATCAAGAAGGGCGCGGTGGCGATCGAGAACGATAGGATTGTGGACGTGGGAAGGGCTGAGGCGCTGAAAGATTTTGAGGCGGATACCGTGTTCGATGCGAGGGACCGGATCGTCATGCCCGGCTTCATCGACGCCCACTGCCACAACGTGCAGATGCTCGCGCGCGGCCTCGGCGACGACGTCGATCTCATCGCCTGGTGCTACGACCGGATCTTTCCATACGAAACGCTGCTCACCGACGAAGCGACCTATCTCAGCGCGCTGCTCTGTTGCGTCGAGATGATCCGCACCGGCACCACCTGCGTCTGCGACCCGGGCGGCTACCGGATGGACAACGTGGGCCGGGCGCTGGCTGAGACCGGCATGCGCGGCATCATCGCCTGGGCGGGCATGGACCAGTGGAGCGACGACCGCGCCTTGCCCGACGGCATGCCCGGCAAACTCAGCACCGAAGAGACGCTCAAGGTCGAGGAAAAGTTGGTCAAGGACTGGAACGGCAGAGAGGGCGGGCGGATTCGCGCGTGCTATGGGCTCAGGG
>JBGPGE010000040.1:0-36733 GCA_041483675.1 Binatia bacterium | reverse complement strand
TTTCCGCCTCGGCCTTCGCCCTGGCGTTCAACGCATCGAGCCGCTTTCGCGCCTGTATCCCCCACTCGCTCTTCGGGTAATTCTCCGCCAGGGCGAGATACTCCTTTCGAGCCTCCGCGACATCGCCCATGCCGCCTTCCAAATTGTCCGCCAGACGGTATCGCCCTTCGGGCGCGAACGGGCTTTTCGGATATCTCGCAAGCAGCGCGCGCCAGCTCTTGATTGCGAGAGTCAGCGAGATATCTCTCCGATCGAACCGGTGAAGCTCGTCGTAAACTTTGCCCGCGTGATAAAGGGCATCGTCCGCGTAGGCGCTGCGGGGGAAATCCAGCGCGAATTTCTCCAACCGTTCGCCGAGCTTTTCCCACCTGCCGCGCGTTTGCGCGGTCGGCTTTGTCTTGGCGATGACGTCGTACTCTTTCTTCGCCGCGACGTAGAGATCGCGGTCTTTGTTCCCCGCCGGAGTCGCGCCGGCGGCGAGCAGCGCGACGACCGCGAGCAGCAGCGTCCGAGCTAAAATGTGCGCAACTTGACGCATGGCGGTTATTCGGTCTCCTTCTTGGCCTGCTCGACCAGCCCATGCAGGAGGTTCAGCGCCTCAAGCGGCGTCAGCGCGGAGACGTCGATCCTCGAAAGCTCTTCGCTGAGTTTCTCGTCCCGCGCGGTGAAAAACGTCAACTGCGCCGGCTCTCCCTTACCGGAGCCGCGCGCCAGTCGCGGCCGGCCCTTTTCATCCAACTCTCCGCCCTCGAGGTTTTTAAGGATCTCCTTCGCCCGCTCCACGACTTCCGGCGGGAGGCCGGCGAGGCGTCCGACGTGAATTCCGTAACTCCGGCTCGCCGCCCCCTCCACAAGGTTGCGCAGGAAGATCACTTCGCCTTTCCACTCTTTCACGGCGAAGTTGAAGTTTTTGACCCGCTCGTTGGTCAGCGCGAGATCGGTAAGCTCGTGGTAGTGGGTGGCGAAGAGCGTGCGCGGCCGATGCGGCGAGGCGTGCAGGTACTCCGCGACGGACCAGGCAATCGAGATTCCGTCGAAGGTGCTGGTGCCGCGCCCGACTTCGTCGAGCAGGATCAGGCTGCGCGCCGTCGCGTGTCTCAGGATATGCGCCGTCTCCTTCATCTCCACCATGAAGGTCGATTCCCCGCGCGCCAGGTAATCCGCGGCCCCGATGCGGGTAAATACGCGATCGACCACGCCGATGCGCGCTTCCGCCGCCGGGACGAAGCTCCCTATCTGCGCGAGGATGACGATCAAGGCCACCTGCCGCATGTAGGTGGACTTGCCGGCCATATTCGGCCCGGTAAGAATCAGAATCTGCCGCGCGTCGGGATCGAGCGCGCAGTCGTTGGCGACAAACGCGCCGCGGCCGAGCGACGCCTCGACCACCGGATGGCGCCCTTCGCGAATCGTCAGGGAAAAACCGTCGTCCATCGCAGGGCGGACAAAGTGGCGCGAGTGGGCCACATGGGCGAGAGAGACAAGCGCGTCGAGACTCGCGCAACCGTCGCCGCTCTGCTTCATTTGCCCGTAATAAGCGGCGATCTTCCCGCACACCTCGGCGAACAGAGCTGTTTCCAGTCTTTCAATCTCCTCTTCCGAGTTCAGAACCTTCGTCTCGTATTCCTTAAGCTCCGCCGTAATGTAGCGCTCCCCGTTCACCAGCGTCTGCTTGCGGATGTAGTCCGGTGGGACGGATTTGAGATTGGCCCGCGTGATTTCGATGTAATAGCCGAAGACCCGGTTGTACCTGACTTTGAGCGACTGGATGCCGGAACGCTTGCGCTCGTCGCTCTCGAACCGGGCGATCCAGTCTTTGGCGTTCTTCTTCACGGACCGCAGCTCGTCCAGCTCCGTGCTGAATCCGGCGCGAATACATTCCCCCTCGCCGACGGCCCTTGGCGCGTCATCCACAATCGCGCGTCCTACGAGCTCAACAAGTTCGGGCAGATCGAATAGCTCCCGCGCCAGTTTCGCGAAGATGACGGCGCGACGCGGCGCGAGCAACGCCTTGACCGGCTTGAGGGCGCTGAGACTTTGTTTGACCGCGACAACGTCCCTCGGTTGCGCGCTGCCCGCGGCGACTCTCGCGGCGAGCCGTTCGAGGTCTTGCACGTTCTTGAGGCCGTCCCTAAGATCGCGCCGCGCGGCAAAATCCTCAACCAACTCTTCGACTCCCTCCTGGCGCTCCGCGATGGCCTTCGGGTCCAACAGCGGATAGAGCAGCCATTGCCTGAGCCGCCGCGCCCCCATCGGCGTCAGCGTCTCGTCCAGCAGCCCAAGAAGGGAGTTTTTTTTGTTGCCTTGAAAATCCGCAATGAGCTCCAGATTGCGCCGGCTCGCGTCGTCAAGGACAAGATACTGCGAGGTCGAATAGGGCTGGAGGCTCTGAAGAGCCTTGAGCGACGCCGGCGAGTTGTCCTCCAGAAACGTGACAAGAGCGCCTGCCGCGGCGACTCCCTGCTCCCATTCCTCATCGATGTCGCGCGACCACAGGCCGAGTTTTTTGAGCTTTCCCCGTGCCGTCTCGGAAAACGCGAGCGGTGAAACCGGGCTTCGGTGAACGGCAGGAAAGTCTTTTTCAAGCTGCTCCGCAAGCTTTTCCTCCGTCGCGGCAAAGAGGGCCTCGCGCGGCCGGATGCGCGCGATCTCGTCCCACAATGCGGCGGCGTCGGCCAACTGGGCGAAGCGGAACTCCCCCGTCGTCACGTCGGCCAGCGCCAGGCCGTAACCCCGCTTGCCGGTCGCGATGGCGACTAAGAAACTGTTGTCGCTCGCATCGAGCGCCTCTCCGTCCGTCACCGTCCCTGGAGTCACCACGCGCACCACTTCGCGCTGCACCACTCCCTTGGCGAGCTTGGGATCTTCGACCTGCTCGCAGATGGCGACTTTGCAGCCGGCGTCGAGCAGCTTGCCGATGTACGGAGTCGCGGCATGATACGGAATGCCGCAGAGCGGCACGGCTGCGTCGTCGCTCCGATTGCGCGAGGTGAGCGCAATGTCGAGAATCTTCGACGCCTTCTCCGCGTCCTCGAAGAACATCTCGTAAAAATCGCCGAGGCGGAAAAACAGAATCGCGTCCCGGTACCTCTCCTTGATCTGGAGGTACTGGCGGATCATCGGAGTGACTTTACTCTCTTCCATGGTACTATGCCGCGGCGGGCTTTTTCCTTTCGACGCCATCCTCGCGCTTAAATTCCCGTCGCGCCCCCTGGCCGGTGATGCGGCGGACCTTGCCGTCCAGCTCATGGACCAGATTACCGATGCCGAGAGAAAAGACGAATTGCCGCTCCATCGCGTCGAGGATTTGCCGCCTGTCGCTCGTGAGGACAAACAGCTTATCGCCGTCCGTCAGGTAGCGCAGCGATTGCAGCGGCTGTTTCTGCTCCGGGAAGGATTCTCTCAGATGACCCAGGCAGCGGCGGATCTTCTGCAGGCTCAACCCGTGGCTCGCAAGGTCTTTGACCACCTTGAGCCGGATGAGGTCCGAAAAGGAATAAAGCCGCTTCGTCCCCCTGCCATCGGCCGTCTTAACCGACGGCCGGATAAAGCCCCGCTCATCCCAGTACTGAATCTGCCGGAGACTCACCCCGACGATCCGGCTCGCCGTCTTGCTGTCGAACGTCTCCATCCGTCCCTCCCTAAAATGGAAACAACCTTGTTTTCACGAGGATAAAAGCGTTAGGGAAGAATGTCAAGGAAAAGGGCAATGGTTCTGGGTCAGTGGGAAGCGTGGCGGGGTTTTCGATTTATTTAGGCGATGAGGATATCCGTGTCGACTAAGAGTTGATGCTCTGCCACCGGCGGAGGTCCTCAAGGAACTCCTCATCCGTTTTACTTGTATCCGCTTTTCGCAGCCGTCGAACGTAAGCTGCCACGTCTTTGATATCAGTGTGGCCAAAGGGATTGAACTTCTCCCACACGAAAGATTCGAGCAGCTGCGCCGGAGCGAGTCCTCTCTTCTTAGCCTCCCGCAGGACAGCACGCTTCAACCGCCGGTCGAAGCTGAGTGTCCACTTTTCCCTCTTCCCGCAAGCCTTGCTCATATCAATCCCGACAAACAAGTGAGGCACTCCCGGGAAGGGTTCAATGAAAAGGGAGAGCGCCAGGCTTGAGTGATTGAATACGCAGTCCTCAACGTTACCGATCAACCACGCTGCGATGAGCGGCGGGTGGAGCGCTTTGTTGGACGCGACCTGCGCGCTGCAAGCCATTTACTGAAGGATGCTTGGCTCTCGCCGGAAGGTTGGCCGGCCAGCAGGCCCTCGGCGCTAAGATCCTCGTCTAAATCCACCCAATGTATTCCTTGGCCCCTACCGATCAGACGCCAATGTCGGCGCTCATCGGAGGAAGCGTGGAGCAATCTCGGAAACCAAGCCAGAGGGACAGAGACGGTTCGCCCGTCACTCAAATCTACGGTCAGGCTGCTTTCCGTTACACTCACGCCTTCCACAGTCGGAACCTTGATTTCAACCGCGGAAACATTCATTCCGAACCTCCGTCGCTGGCAAGATATCCGCTCCGGCCTGCTAGGCATGCAAGGCGAACTCACCTGAGCTAGCCGACCTTGTTTACGAGTTCGTTTTGCGATTTTTCAAGCTCCGAGGCACGAGCAAAGACTTTGACGGCTTTGCCCCCGAGCTTCGGCACGACGATGCGAAACGGGCCGGCCCATTCAGGCCGCGGAACGATCGTGCGATAATCCGGCGGCAACCCGTCTTCGAATACTTTCCAGCAAGCGTTTGACTTGAAGTGATCGTAGGCAGCGTCCGGATGTTTAGCCACGAGCCGCCAGAACGATAGTCTCCCGGGCCTGAGGACCAGGAACCAGTAGGCGACGATACCCAGAAGAATCAGCGCTGCGATTTGGATCATCACGCCACGATTTATCGCGCACGGTCAGCTAGGTTCACTGGAGCGCATGGTCAGCGGTTGACTGTTGACGCTACTTTCTTCAAATATGTCGAACTGCTCCACTCCCCCTAACGGTTGAAGGTCGGGAATTATATCTGCAATTGCGCTGGCGTCTACATTGCCAAGCTCCTTCGGTTCGAGCTTGTAGAGTCCTCCGCCGTAAACACGTCCCTCCCCTACCAACGCATCGGGAGATAGCGCATTGAGGATTTGCCAAACGCGCCGTATCAAAGTAGGGTCCGCAGCCATCGCGCGCGCCAGTACTGGTTTCGGATAAAGTAGCAGATAGACATTTGCGGCAATCGCCTGCGAATGATTCCGAATGAATCGGAACGGCCTTCCGCTCTTGGCATCGGCACGGCCCAGGTATGTGCACACGATCGGAGGCGGCGAGCGCTCGTCCTGAAAGTACCATACCTTGCGTGAGCGGCATAGATAGCCGGTTGCCACATCTTGTTTCGCGCGTTCGAGGTATGCCCAAAGCATCGGATGCGTAGCTTTTACTTTTTCCTCGGGCAGCCGACAATCCAACGGAAAGAGCTGTCGATCGAGCACCGGCGCCCCGTTGTCATCCGCCTTCACTTCGTCGTCGGCGATGTATCGGGGGCTAGGGAGGATCGGGCGAAACAGGCCCCAAGGGAGCCCGAGCGCGTCTATCTGGTCCCGTGCAAGGATGAAGAACTTATTGCCGCCCGTGGCTATTCCGCGGGTTATCCTAAAGAAGTCCGACAGTTGGTAGTGGATTGTTTCGTTACGCGCGTGTGAGACCGGGAAACGCGTCCACTTTGTCTCCTTGCGAAGTACCGTAGAGCGTACTGCCCGAGTCAGCGTCGGCGTCAGAAGTGAGCCTCCCTGCGTGAACTCTACCGAGTGGTCCGCTGCGGGGGGATCGTTGCGGAAACAGACTACCGCAGAGGATACCAGCGCGTCGCTAAACTGCGTGTCCTTTGGGTCGAAGCGGTGAATGCGCAGCAGCGTCACTTTATCCAAGAGGTAGCGTTTGACAGCTTCCCCATAGTTCACGTCCATAAACTCGCTCGGTATTAACCAGCCGGCGATGCCCTCCCGCGCCATCCACGGATGCGCCAGTCCCAGGAAGTAGCAATAAAGTCCGGCCAGCCCCGCGATCCGAATGCCGCAAGCCATTTCCGTTGCAGCTTGCAAGCGCAATTTCTCACCGTTCACGATGTGGTGGTGGCGCACGTAAGGAGGATTGCACACCAGGAGATTATATCGCTCCGCTTCCGAAGTGGGGGGAAGCGCCCTGGTAAAGTCCGTTAGTTCCAAATCGAGCGGAGTGCCTTGCCAGAGTTCACGCGCTGGGGCCCCGTAGTGCGCGTCCAGCTCGTAGCCCTTCGCAGCCTGAATGCGCTCCATCGGTACGGTGTGGATAAGAGCCGAAAAGAACGAGCCTGTTCCCACGGCTGGATCAAAGAAGCGGACCGCTCTCTCTTCGCCCAAGAGGGTCATGCCGAAGCGCAAAATATCTGTTGCTAGAGCGGTGGGAGTTGAGAACTGACCGAGGCGGTTTCGGTCGGCCTGTGTCTTTTCAGCATCCAGGCGAGCCTGCAACGAAAGCCTTTCCTGTTCTTTTTCCGGATAGCGCATTGTCTACAAACCGAATTTTGCCAGATCGTCGATCCGATGTTCCCAAACCCAATCAATGCCCTCGGCCGCCTCATAGCCGAGATATCCGCTATCGAAGTATCCGCATCGTAAGAAAAGACTTCCGACCCGTTTTCCGATCTGATAATTTTATATTTGTCTTCCGCAACGGTTCCGATTCGAAAAGCAAAGTATAAAAGCCTGGTACGAGCCACGAAGCTGTTTTTCGTTAACGGAATTCTTTATAGGGGTTAGGCTGCAAGCTCTGGGTCATCTGGCGGCAACATCGAACGCCACTGTGCTGATCGACCCAGGTCCTTCACCTGCGAGCCCAAGTATACTAGAAGCACAATCAGCGCCGCAGCGAAAGCCACAAGTAGTACGGCCTTGTGCGAAAGTGCGTGAGCGGACAAGAACCAAAGAGGTATGACGACGCCAAAGATGCTGAGTGCGACGAGGCACCACCACAGTATCCAGCTTGGTCGCGTATTACTGCGCAGTCTGAGTATGCGAAGTTCCCGCGTTGCACGTTGAGAAATCGCACGCACCCCTTTCACCTGAGAAACCGTTTGTGTTGAAACTCGATTCGTCAAATCCGTAAGGCCGCGATCGACCTGTAGAACCGCCGCTATCGAATTCCCATCCAGCGCGCCCGCCACAACAGGAAGCAGCAACTTGGCATCATGGGTCCGCTCTTCTTCGATTCGGACCATGCGGCCCGAAACTTCTACAATCGCGTTCGATGACTTCTCGACGTGTGCGTACCGAACCGGCTGCTCAATCCTGCTAACTCCAGCTCGCAGCTGATCCCAAAGCAGTTGGATTTGCTTTTCCGTGTGTTCAAGGTACTCATGCAAAGGCATTCTGAGAGCTATTAGCTGATCGTAGAGGGGCTGCAGCGCCTCATTCGCCTTGAGTCGCTGTTCCCGACTACGCATGATCTGGTCTTGCAGTCGGGTAGCGAAAACGCCGCCGAGTAATCCAACAATTGCAGCGGCAGACTGCGCTACCGAGGCGTAGAACCAGTTCGGGTCGAGTCCATCCATTGCTGTATCCAATTTAGTGTTACAAGTGCAACTTCCAGCCTGAGGTGTGAGCTTACCTATCGCTGATTATCGATCGGTCTGAAGTACCCTGTTAGGTCAAAATGCAACAACGCAAGGCAGGCACTAACCCTTTTGGGATTTCTTGCGTCTCGATCAACAACCCATCGGAACTTTTAACTCAATTGTCTGAATATCTCTCCAGGCTCCATTTTCCTTCACTCTCAACCTCAGCCGAACTTTGCTAACACTGACGCCACAAGGATCGTTTGTCACGTTCTCGCACCGATTCGCCAACTGTACCCATCGATCGCCTTGGTCGTGACCTTTGCCAGCCCGTCTTTTTGATTCCGCATCGACAGCTGCCATGAGTTCTGTCCTGCTCACCTTCGGAAATTCCTCGCTCCTTACCTCCGTCGAAACAAAGGAGTCACGCGCCCGGGTTTCAAGAGGCTCCCATTCGGATACGTGATCTTTCCAGTCAAGGAGATCCATGTGAGGCCCCTCGTCCATGATAGTTACGCTCGTTTCATACTGCTGTTCGACTCTGAATTCTGCCGTGATTCCTGGATGCCGCTTTAATGTGATCACCTTAGACATCGATTCTCCAAGTCCGAGATTGATGCGAATGAGATCATCGACTGGGAAATCAAGCGTGTTTTCAAAATCGAAAGCGGCTCCATCAGCGTTGAAGACCTCGATCTCTTGGAGATATTTCGCGGCATTACCCTTCGTTTTGATTTGCAAATTCGAGGTTTGGCCGGGCGAGTCGGAGTGCAGCGCAGGCGCGGGGAAAAAGCAGACCGCTACTAAAGCCGTAAGGAATGAAAGCGTTTTCCAAAATGACATATTTAGAGAATCACTTTCGGTTTGAGGCCCAGTAAACACATTCTTTAACCCTCAGCCATACGCGAAAAACTTCCTGGCTCTTCAACCCCTCAAGCGCTTTTTCCGCCGTCAACGGAATCGACCTGATTTAGACGTCCACGGCGTCTTCGACGGCGTTGGCAATCGCCGCCGCGGTGGGCATGATCGCGCTCCCGTTGATCTTACGCGGCTTCGTCACCCGCGCGGTAACGCGCAACGGGAACACGCACATGCTTGGTGAGCCGGTCGCTACCGGCGGCGATCTGACGCATGCTCTTGTAAACACGGCCGTGGTGGTACCGCTCCCCACACTTGTTGCACACCCAGGCTGGAACGTCCTCGATGATGACGAGGGCTTCGCCATGCCTGAAATACTCGCGGCCCCGCGTCGCTTGTAGCCGCCCCTCGCAGCAGAGCGCACAGACCTTACCGGTCATACCTGACGTTTTTTTACGTTTCATAAGGCGTGGCGATCGCGGTCGGGCGGCGAGTTTGAAGTCCCTGAGCAACCGTTGACCGGACATTACGCGGCGTGTTGCCCAGCACGGGCAAACGATTTACTTAAGGCCCGCGTGATTCCCCGTGGCAGGGCGACTAATACGAAGTGGTTCGCTGGGTAGAGGTAGTCTTCCCCGCTTTCATCAATGACGCGCAGATCTCCGTCCTTTTCCGCACCCCCATCGGGGAGAACGCGATAGATCTTGTGCAGTTCTAGCGCGACCGGATATTCTGAGTTGTCCATGCAGATCGCAAAACAGGGCGTGCGACGTTTTTCTGTCTTCATCGGTTTAATCCAAATATCGCTTACGTTTCAGTTCCTTCCTGCCGATGCCGTGCGCTTCGTACCAGTGAAGCTCCGCGCGGCGTATCCGGCCGGTTCTAAGACGAATCATAGCGATTCCCTTGACTTTACGCCAGCGGCCAGGACCATACCGCTTTCGCAGTTTTGCGAGGTCTCGAATGGCAGTACCCACGGCCATGGGTTCGATGTTGGTAATCTCGCCAACAACCTCGAAAGACGTCACGCGTTGCCTGCAAAACGCCCTTGTGGCCGGCTTGCTCCATCAGCCATTCTGACAATGGCGCCCTTCAAGTTGAAGCAACAGAATGACCCAAATTTGCCCCATTTAGTGGGACCTTGTCAAGGTATTATTTCAGCCGGATGCTAAGGAGCCGCGCACGGCAGCCGTCAGACAAAAGTCTCTTGCTGATACTGGATGAGTTCTCGCGATAGGTGCGCTGGCATGCACCTTCGCTCTTGCGGGGTGCGGGGCGTTTGCCGAGCGAATCGCCATCAGCCTCTGCTGCCACGAGGCGAAGTTGCCGCAGGAGCAGGCATACAAGGATATTCCCTACTACGTCGGTCCGGAAGCCGACCAGCGCAAGCATCGCCTGGATCTGTTCGACTCTTCAACGCCTCAAGCACTTTCTCCGCCGTGATCGGCAGCGACTTGATCCTTACGCCGACGGCGTCTTCGAGGGCGTTGGCGATGGCGGCGGCGGTGGGCATGATGGCGGTCTCGCCGATGCTCATGCTGTTGTACGGCCCGCTGCCGGCGTTCGACTGCTCGACGACGGTTTTTAAAGCGGGAATATCCTGGATGGTGGGAATTTTGTAGTCGCCGAAATTGGCCGTCGTCACCTTGCCGCCCTCGTCGATCGCGACCTCTTCCATCCGGGCCTGCCCCATACCCATAACCACGCCGCCGTCGATCTGTCCCTGGTGCGACAGTGGATTGACGATGGTCCCGGTGTTGTGGCTGGTGGTGATCTGCCGCACTTTGACCTCCCCTGTCTCCTGATCGACCTCGACTTCGGCCACCTGCGCGACCATCGAGGCCTCCGGCCCGTCTTTCATATTCTGGTAATGACCCTCGGCGACGATCGGCGCGCCCTTCGCTCGAACGATCTCCGCGTAGGTCACTCTTCGCTCCGCGCGCGCATGAATCGCCGCGCCGTCGTGAAGCATCACTTCCTTCGGCGACGCGCCTATCAGCTTAGCCGCCAACAGGATGATCTCGTCTCGCGCCATTTTCGCCGCCTCGTAAGCGGCGCTCCCGTGAACGCGCGTGCTGCTGCTCCCGCGAACGCCCGTATCTTTGACGACTTTTGTGGTATCGAGCGCCTCGACCTCCACCGACTCAACCGGAACCTTCAGCTCTTCGGCAACGAACTGGCGCATCACCGTATAAGCGCCGGAGCCGACATCCATCACGGCGGACGATAACGTCACGCCGCCGTCTTCGCCGACTTTCACATAAACGTAGGATTCCCCGCCTTTCGATACCCACTGCGCGATCGCCACGCCGCGCCCCACATTTTTCGGCTTGGCGGCGGAATAGCCGGATTCCTTCAACGCGCGCTTAAGAGTCTCTTCAGCCCGGATGTGGCCGATGGTCTCGCCGGTGGGCGACACGTCGCCGTCGCGCATGACGTTTTTAAGCCTGAACGCGACTGGTTCCATGCCCAGCTTCTTGGCGATCAAATCCATCTGGCTTTCCGTCGCGAAAAAGCCCTGCGTGTGACCCGGCGCGCGCATGTAGCCGCACGGCACGCGGTTCGTATAGACGTACTTCTCTTCGATCAAGACATTCGGAATTCTGTAGGGTCCAGCGGAATCGTGCGCGCCGACGAGAAATCCTTGCGGCCGGAACGAAGCGTAGGCGCCGCTGTCGAAGACGAACTCGATCTGCTGCGCGACGATGATCCCGCTCTTCTTGACCCCGGTTTTGATGCGCACCACTGCCGGGTGGCGTGGGTTGCCCGCCATGAACTCTTCGTTATAGTCCATGACGAATTTCACCGGGCGGCCGGTTTTCAACGACAAGGCATAGCAGAGCGCGGCGTCGTTGTGATCGCCCTTGCCGCCGAAGTCGCCGCCGATGTAACAGGGATGGACCACCAGCCTATCGGCCGAAGTCCCAAAGGCATTCGCCACTTGATCGCGCAAATTGAAGGGGCTTTTGGTCGAGGCCCAGGCGTCCGCGCGCCCGTCGCCGCGCGCCTCAACCACGCACGAGTGCGGCTCGATGTAGGCCTGATGGACGCGCGAGGTGTGAAAGGTATTCTCCACCACCGTGTCGGCCTGCTTGAAGCCGGCGGCAATATCGCCCTTTTTCCACGTGAGATGGACCATGACGTTGCTGGGCTTCTTGAGCGGATGCGGCAGACCTTTGTAGCGCGTCACCTCGGGATGGAGCAGCGGCGCGCCCGGCTGCATGGCGTCGAGCGGATCGAGCACAGCGGCCATCTCCTCGTATTCGACTTCCATGAGATCGACCGCCTGAGAAGCGATCTCTTCGCTCTCCGCTGCGACCGCGGCGACCTTTTCGCCGATAAAGCGGACCACATCCTGGGCCAAAATCGGCATGTCGATAATCTTCTTGCCGATCTTGGCGTCCGCAATATCTTCCCCGGTAAGAACGGCGCGAACGCCGGGAAGCTGGCGGGCTTTGCTAACGTCGATCCGTTTGATGCGCGCGTGCGGCAGCGGGCTGCGGAGGACTTTCGCCCAGAGCATGCCGGGCAGCGTGACATCGAGAGCATAGACGGCCTGGCCGCTGACCTTCTGCTCTCCCTCCACGCGAGGTGTTGAAACACCGATGACGCTTCTCTCAGCCACCCCTGTCCCTTATGATCTGAGCTAAACTCTTTTTCTCCGATGCGAAACGTAGTCGATCAACAGGTATTCGCCGAGGCGGTCGGGGCGCGTGTAGAAAGCGCGCCCGCGATTGATCTTGGTCAGCTCGTCCACGAAACCTTTGAGGACGGGGCTGTCGTCCAGCATGAAGGTGTTGATCGTGATGCCGCGCCGGGTCACCCGCTCCGCCTCTCTCAGCGTCTCCTCCGCGGCGCGCTGGCTGATGCCGCCGAAGCTGAGCGGCCATTCGCAGTAGAGCCGTCCCTGGCGGCAATAGGCGGTCGGCTGGCCGTCGGTGATCACGATCATCTGCTGATTCGGGCTCGGCCGCTTGTCCAAAAGCTCCGCGGCGAGGTGGAGCCCGTCCTGGAGGTTGGTAAACGGATCGCCCATGTTCCAGGTCGCCTCCGGCAGATCTTTCGGCTTCAGCTCGATGGCGCGCGTAAAAAATCCGACGATGCCGAAATAGTCCCGCGGGTGGAGCGAGCGCATCAGCGTATCCATCGCCAAAGCGACCTTCTTGGCCGCCGCGAACCGGCCGTCCCAGCTCATCGACCAGCTCATGTCCAGTAGCAAGACGGTCGCCGCGCGCGTCGAATGTTCGGCGTCATACACCGTAAAGTCCTTGGGAGTAAGCCGGAGCGGTACGCTGCCGCCGTTGAATAGCGCGTTTTTCAGCGTCTGAATGATGTTGAGATGGAGCGCGTCGCCGTACGCGTAAGGGCGGCTCTGTTCGGTCATCATCTCCTGCGAGCCGCGCCGCCGAACCGGATGGCGCCCGAGCGCGTCGCGCCTGAGCTGGAGGTAGATATCGCGTAGCGCGAGCTGGCCGATCCGGCGGACTCCGCGCGGCGTCAGCTCGAAGCGATCGCCGCGATTGAGCACGTAGCCGCCCTCTTCAAGGGCGGACTCGAGCCGCGCAACGCCCTTAAAGTCTTCGAGCACGTCCTTGCCCAGGAGCTGCTCCAGCAGTTCCTGATCCACCTGATCCAGCTTCATGCTCGAAAGCTGGCTTTCCAGCCGTCTCAGGTCTTCGAGCCGGTCGAGCGTCTCCTGGGCTTGATCGAAATCGAGCGGCGTCTGGCCGCGAAAGAGATTGCCCTCGCGCCGGGCGGAAGCTTCGAGCCGTTTCAGCCGGTCCAGCTTGGAGAGCAGCTCCTGAAACTGCGACCCCGCTTCCGCGTCCTCGAACTGATAACCGGCCAGCTTTTCTATCGCCTCGCTCGATTTTCCCGGCAGGCGGTCGAGGAATTTTTGTTTCTCCTCGATTTCGGGTTTTGTCCGGTCGCGCCGATCGAGAGTCCGCCGCTCGCGGTCGACGATCTCATCCAGCTCCTCCCGCACTTCATCGAGCGCGGACTGCAGGCGGTAGCGCTCGTAGAGCTTTCGCATCTCGCGCGCGACCTGCGAAAGGAGGTCTTCCACTCCCTTGACCTGCTTCTCTCCGTCCTTGAGCCCCCGCTGCATCAGGCGGCGCATCGCCTGCTGCAAGTCGCCCGTGTCGCTCATGTAGTCGTTGAGCTGCTGGAAGACGCTGTCCGCTCCAACTTCCTCCGAAGCCCCGTCGTTCCACCGACTGTAGCGAGTCTTACGCATAGTCAGGCATCGGGCATGACGCGAGGGGCGTAGGCAAGAGGAAAAGCCGGGCGGAAAAGCTTGCGCCGAGAGTCTCCTCCTCTCGCCTGCTGCCTCACGCCTAACGCCACCCTACTTTCCGTAAGTGATTCGGCCGCCCTCCATCTCCTTATTCAGCTTCTGATGCAGGTGCAGCCCCTCGAGGACGAATTCGGTTGCCGACGCCATCAGCGCCGGGGACTCCATGGGCCCGAGCGTGCGGATCGCTTCCTTGAGACCGGGAATTTCCTTGATGCCTTCGAGATAGTCCTGCGAAGCCATGACATCGGAGACCTCCACGCCCCAGCCCGAGTTGAAATAGTCCACGACTTTTTGCAAGGCGGTGACGCTGAAATACTGATCGAAGACCTTCAAGATGGCGCGGTTAAACAGCTTGTCGACCAGGTCGTCCTCTTTTCTCTCCTCGCCGACGTATTCCATCTCGATCTTTCCGCCGGTCGAGGCGAGCATCGCATGAAAATCGCTGACGCGCGGCACCACCTCCCCTTCTTTGAGGCGCAGCGACCGCTTCTCCGCGTTGCTGATGAGGGTTTCGTAGTTGTTGATCGTCACGCGCACGCTCACGCCCGACGACTGGTTGATCTCGCTCGACTTGCGTGCCTCGAACGTCATGTGCGCCAGGATTTCTTTGATGAATTGTGGGACCGTGACGGTCACGCCACGCTCCTTCATCGGCGCCGCCTCCTGCTCCATGATCGCGATCTCGTCCTTGATCTCCCGCGGGTAGTGGGTGCGAATCTGAACGTCGAAGCGGTCTTTGAGGGGGGTGATGATCCGCCCGCGGCTAGTGTAGTCTTCCGGGTTGGCGCTCGCCACGATCACCACGTCCAGCGGCAGCCGGATCTTGTATCCTTTGATCTGGACGTCCTTTTCCTCCATCAGGTTGAACAGGCCGACCTGGACTTTTTCCGTCAGGTCCGGCAACTCGTTCATCGCAAAGATCCCCCGGTTGGTCCGCGGGATCAAGCCGTAGTGGATCGTCTCCTCGTCCGCCAGATACCTTCCCTCGGCGACTTTGATGGGATCGATCTCCCCGATCAGATCCGCGATCGAGACGTCCGGCGTCGCCAATTTCTCTCCGTAGCGATGGTCTCGGTCGATCCATTCCAGCGGCAGGCTGTCGCCCTGCTCCTCCAGCCGCCTGCGGCAGCCCCGGCAGATCGGCGCGAACGGGCTGTCGTTGATCTCGCAACCCTGGACGATCGGGATTCTTTCGTCCAGCAGAGAGACCAGCCCGCGGATGATGCGCGACTTGGCCTGCCCGCGCTCGCCGAGAAAGACCATGTGATGGCCCGACAGGATGGCATTTTCGATGTCCGGAATGACGGTCTCATCGTAGCCGACGATGCCGGGCAGAATCCGGTTGCCGGTTTCCAGACAGTGGACCAGATTCTTGCGCATCTCCTCACGCACCGTCAGCGCCGAATAGCCGCTCTTTTTAATCTCGCCTAAAGTTTTTGCCTCTTTCACGCGTTCAGGCCTCCTTCCCGGTTTATGCCCCGTTACTGATTCCTGCTTCCTGGTTCCCCGCCCCTTTTTGCTCGCGCTCCCGGCACACGGCCAGTTCGCTCTCCAGTTCCGCGATCTTCCGCTCCTGCTCCCGCAGGCTCTTCTTCAAAGAACGTTCGTCGAGGAAAAAACCGATCCCCGCCAGGCAGACACCGAGTAAAATAGAAAAGAGCACCATCAAAAACAGCGGGACCGGCGGAGACTCGAGCCCGAAATAGTACCGGAGCACGACCCAGCTTGTGTTCTCCATGGCCAGGGTGATGCCGAGGATGAACAGCAGGGTGAAAAAGATCGCCTTTAACACTTTCCGCATGTTATCAAGCCACCGCGTTCTTAAATAACGGGATCAACCGATCGTAGCTGTCGAGCAGGTGTTGCGGCATGACCCGGACCTCGCCGACAAGCGGCATGAAATTGGTGTCTCCCTCCCACCGCGGAACCACGTGCCAGTGGAGATGGTCTTCCACGCCGGCGCCCGCGCAGCGCCCCAGGTTCATTCCCAGATTGAAGCCTCCGGGCCGAAGCTCGTTTCGTAAAATGTCGACGGACATCCTGAGCGTCTCGCAGAGATCCTGATGCTCCGGCGGAGCGAGAGAGAAGAGTTGATCGACGTGCCGCTTGGGCGCGACCAGCAGATGACCGCTGTTATAAGGATACTTGTTGAGCATGACTACCGCGTGCGCGCTCTGCGCCAGGACCAAGCCCGCCCGGGCGTCGGACGCCCTCGGCTGATCGCAAAAGATGCAGCCGGGAGTTTTTCCCTGCTCGATATAGGTCATTCTCCAAGGGGCCCAGAGCGACTTCATTCGCCCTCTTCCTCGAGCGACGCCGCCTTGCCGTCCACCCGCAGACGGAGATCCTTACCGACCTTGAAAAAGGGGACTTTCTTCGCCGCGACTGAAACGATCTCGCCGCTTTTCGGATTTCTACCCTCGCGCGCACGCCGGTGCTTCACGACAAAACTGCCTAGGCCGCGGATTTCTATTCGCTCGCCGCGCCGCATCGCGTCCACCATCGAATCGAAGATCGCGTTGATGATGACCTCGGCATCCCGATGGGAGAGATGCGGAAATCTCCTGTTGACCTCGTCGATCAAATCTCTCTTTGTCATACCGTCCCCCCTGACAAGTCGATCAGATCACGGCAGCAGCGAAGGCGACCACTCATAACGCAGCCCCAGGCTCTCGTGGCGGACCTTGCTCAAGCCGTAGAGCGAAAAGAGCAGCTTCTCCCACCAGCGCTTCTCTTCGACCCGGGAATAGACCACCTGCGGCGCGCCCTTGATCCCGCCGCTCTTCGCCGCCAGCTCGATCGCGTCTTCCAGAGTTCCCAGCACATCGACCAGCCCCAGCTCTTTCGCTTGCTCGCCGGAATAGACCCGGCCGTCGGCCAACATCCGGACTTTCCCCTCCTCCATCTTTCTCCCCTTGGCGACGGCGCGCACGAACTGCGCGTGGACGTTGTTGACCAGCGCCTGAAGGATCGCCTTCCCCTCCGGCGTGAGCGGCCGAAGCGGCGAGCCGATGTCTTTGTTCGGGCCGCTCTTGACGTTGTAGCCCTGAATGCCGAGCTTCTTCATCAGCTCTTCAACGTTTCCCAGCTCCATGATGACGCCGATCGAGCCGGTAAGAGTTCCGGGGTTCGACACCACCTGATCGCAGATGCTCGCGATATAATAGCCGCCGGAAGCCGCGATCCCGCCGAATGACGCGATAACCGGCTTTTTCTTCCGCAGCTTCTCGATCTGTTCGTAAATCTCCTGGGTCGGAGCGACCGCTCCTCCGGGAGAATCGATCCGCACCACCACCGCCTTGATCCCCTTCGCCTCGCCGAATTGCTTCAAGCTCTGTATCGTCTCGCGAGAATCGCCGATGGCGCCCTCGACCGACACCACCCCGACCGCATCTCCGCCGAACAGCGCGAGGATCCCCGCCTCGCCCCCCGCGACATAGGCGTAAAAAAAGACCGCGAACGAAAACACGATAACCAGCAGAAAAAGAAAACCCAGTCCTTTAAGCAGGGAACATCCCTTGGCCATCGATCGGCGTCAATCCGCCTACTGCGGATTGCCTCCTTTGGTTTTGTCGGCGGGCGGCGGCTCTTCATCGCGGTCGAGTTTCAGCTCCCCGTTCAAAATCGTCTCGAGAGAGAACCGCCCCCCTTCCTTCTCCCGCTTGAGATAATTTTCCATCTCCAGCCGCTCTTCGGTCTTGCGCAGCGCGCGAACGCTGAGGCCGAGTTTTCGATCGTGAGGCTCCACCTGGATGACCTCGGCCTCGACGGGATCCCCGACTTTAAAAAGACTCGACGGCTTGTCCACCCGCTCGGTGCTGAGCTGCGACACGTGGATCAACCCTTCGACCCCCTCTTCCAGCCGGACAAACACTCCGAAATCCGGCACGCTCGACACCTCGCCCTTCACCTTCGCTCCCACCGGATACTTCTGGGCAATCACCTGCCATGGGTCCACCGCGAGCTGCTTGATCCCGAGCGAGAAGCGCTCGTTTTGCACATCCACTCCCAAGACCTTGGCCTCGACGATATCGCCCTTCTTGTACAGCTCGGAGGGGTGCTTGACCTTCTTCGTCCAGTGCATATCGGAGACGTGCACGAGGCCGTCGATTCCCTCCTCGACGCCAATAAAAATTCCGAAGTCGGTGACATTTTTCACCGGACCCTGGATCACGCTGCCCACGGGGTATTTCTGCTTCACCTGCTCCCACGGATTGGGCATGACCTGCTTGAGCCCGAGAGAGATGCGACGATGGTTCGGGTCGGCGTTCAACACCTGGACTTCCACCAGCTCGCCCACCTGAACGACCTTGGAAGGATGAGCGACCTTTCTTGTCCAGGACATCTCCGAGATGTGAATCAGCCCCTCGATCCCCTTCTCTAGCTCGACGAACGCGCCGTAGTCGGCCAGGCTTACGACTTTGCCCTGCACGCGCGTTCCGACCGGGAACTTTTCGAGCACCGTGTTCCACGGATCGGGAGCGATCTGCTTCATCCCGAGCGAGATGCGCTCGCGCTCGGCGTCGAACTTGAGCACCACGACCTTGATGTGGTCTCCCACGTTGACCAGCTCCGAGGGATGGGCGATGCGCCCCCACGACATATCGCTGATATGGAGAATCCCGTCGATCCCGCCGAGGTCGACGAACGCGCCGTAGCTGGTGATGTTCTTGACCGTGCCTTCAAGAATGACGCCCTCCTCCAAAACCTTGAGGATCTCTTTCTTGAGAACGTCCCGCTCTTTCTCCAGCAGCACGCGGCGGGAAACCACCACGTTGCCGCGCGCGCGGTTGTACTTGAGCACCGCAAAGCGGTCTTTTTTCCCGACGAATTTATCCAGATTGCGCGTCGGCCGGATGTCCACGTGAGAGCCGGGGAGAAATCCCGGCACTCCGACATCGACATTGAAGCCGCCCTTCACCTTGCCCAGGATGGTCCCTTCGACGCCTGTTCCTTCACGGCAGGACTTTTCGATGTCTTCCCAAATCTTGAGACTCTCGGCCCGCTGGCGCGACAGCACGATATTGCCCTGCTCACTCTCCGAGGAATCGAAATAGACATCGACCTCATCGCCGATCTTGACCTGGACGTTCCCCTGCCGGTCGAGAAATTCGTGCAACGGAACCTGCCCCTCGGACTTGTAACCCACGTCGACCATGACGTGCGTGGAGGTGATCCCGACGACCGTTCCTTTGACAACACCGCCCGGCTTGACCGTGCGCAGGCTTTCCTCGAAAAGGCTTTCAAAGTCCTCGCCGCTCGCGCTCTCTGTTGGTTTGTTTTCGTCTCTTTCCGCCATGAACTGTTTTTTCCCTTCTTTCTCTCAATCAATCAATTTATATCGAACACGGGGTTTGCATCCCCGTGTTCGACCAAAGGGGAGAGTTGCCGCTTCTCCCCTTTGGAAACCCCATCGGCTTTGTGCCCGCCTCAAAAGGCGGGGTTAGGATTCCACAGACATCTTCTTGTCGACCTCTCGCCGGACGATCGCCATCACCTCATCGGCGCTGCGGCGCGTGGAGTCGATGGCGATCGCATCGTCGGCCTGGCGCAGCGGCGCCAGGGCGCGCTGCTCGTCCCGCCGGTCCCTTTCGTTCATCTCTTCCAGGGTCTCTTCCAGCGTAACCTCTTTTCCCTGCCCTCTCAACTCGCCGAACCGGCGCTGTGCCCGCTCCTCAGAGCCGGCCGTCAAAAAAATCTTCACTTCCGCCCTGGGAAAGACAACGGTCCCGATGTCTCTCCCCTCCGCCACGACGCCGCCGCGCGCGCCCATCGCCCGCTGCAGCTCGACCATCCGCTCGCGCACGGGCCGGAGCGCCGACACTTTCGACGCCGACTGACTCATCTCCGGCGCGCGGATCTGAGTCGTGACATCGAGTCCGTCCAGCATCACTTTGAGGCCGCCCGGCTCCTCCAGCAGCTCGATCCGCGTCTCGCGGAGCGCCGCCGTCAGCTTTGCTTCGTCTTCCAGGGCGATGGCGCTCTCCTTGACCTTCCAGGCAAAGGCCCGGTACATCGCGCCGGTATCCATATACGTGTAGCCTAGCTCTTTTGCCAGCCGTTTGGCTACCGTGCTCTTCCCGGCGCCCGCCGGCCCGTCAATCGCCACAGTGAGTTTCTTCACCTGCCCAACACATCCTACGACGCGCGCAGCCCTTCAAGCAATCGAAAAAATCCCGGAAACGAGATATCGGCGCAGGCCGTGTCGTCGATCTCGACGCCGCCCCCGGCCGAAAGGCCCGCCACGGCAAGCGCCATCGCGACCCGGTGGTCGCCGTAGCTCTTGAGCGATGCGCCTTCCAGCGGTCTCCCGCCTTCGATCGTCATGCCGTCCTCGCGTTCCTCGACGCGCGCGCCGAGCTTGCGCAACTCCCCGGTCATCGCGGCGATCCGGTCGGATTCCTTATAACGCAACTCCCTGGCGCCGCAAGTCGTCGTGACACCTTCCGCCAGAGCGGCGGCGACCGCCAGCGCCGGGTACTCGTCGATCGTGCGCGCGACCATCTCCGCACCGATCTCAACCCCGCTCAATTTCCCGCCGATCACGCGCAAGTCGGCAACCGGCTCTCCGGCCTCGTGCCGAAGGTGAGTTGTCTCTATGTTGGCCCCCATGCCTCTCAGGACATCGATCACTCCGCTGCGCGTGGGATTGCAGCCGACGCCGCGTATCGTTACGTCCGAGCCAGGGACGATCGCGGCTGCAACCAGAAAAAACGCCGCTGAGGAGAGATCTCCCGGCACCCGGACATCTTTCGCCGAAAGCTCCTGCGGCCCTTTGAGCGACACGGTCCGGCCGCCGGTGACGACTTCGATTTTCGCGCCGAAGGCGGGCGCCATGATCTCGGTATGATCGCGCGACTGCTGCGGCTCCTCGACCACCGTGACACCCTCGGCCTGAAGCGCGGCTAAGAGAATCGCCGACTTGACCTGGGCGCTGGCGACCGGCGTCGTGTAGCGAATCCCTTTGAGCTTTCCGCCGTGCACCTCAAGCGGCGCGTTGCCTTTCCCGTCGTTGCTCATGATAGTGGCGCCCATTTGGCTGAGCGGTTCGATCACTCTCTTCATCGGCCTCTGGCGGAGCGAGGCGTCGCCGTCGAGGGTAGTCACAAAAGGCCTTCCCGCGAACACGCCGGAGAGCAGCCGCATCGTCGTGCCCGAATTTCCGCAATCAATCACCCGGGTCGGCGGCCGAAGCCCATCCCACCCCCGCCCCTCGATAACCAAAATTCCGTCCTGCTCCGAAATCCCCACCCCGAGATTTCTGAAGGCCTCGACCGTCCTTAAGTTGTCCTCGCCGCCCGAGAGGTTGTAAACTCGGCTCGCGCCGCGCGCGATGCTCGCAAAGATCACGGCCCGGTGGCCGATCGACTTATCTCCCGGAACAACGATCTCTCCACGGAGCACTCCTTTTATCTGCTCAATCTTCTTCATTCCACGAAATTCACTAGGCAGTACACACCGAGTCCTTCTGCCTTCTGCCTTCTGCCTTCTGCCTTCTGCCTTCTGCCTTCTGCCTTCTGCCTTCTGCCTTCTGCCTTCTGCCTTCTGCCTTCTGCCTACGTCATTTGCCGGCGGGTTTCATTGGCCGACGCAAACTCCTTTTCGAGCAACGCTCCCTGGCCCTTACGAATCAACCTGTTCAAGCGCTCAAGGCTTTTGATGTAATCGGCGAGACTTTCGCTCACTACGTTCCGATTGAGCAGGCAGATGTCGCGCCACAGCTCGGGCCGGCTGGAAGCGATCCGCGTGAAGTCCTTAAAGCCGCCGCCACAGTACTCTTTCAGGTCCACCCTGTCCACCTTCGCGCGGCCCAGGAGATTCACCAAAGCGTAGACTAAAACGTGCGGCAGGTGGCTCACCACGCCGAGGATGCGGTCGTGAAGCTCAGGCTCCATGATCTCGACCTTCGCGCCGACCTTGCGCCAAAAAGACTGGAGTTTCTTTAGCGCGGCTTTGTCGGTGCGGCGCGTGGGAGTGAGGATACAGCGCTGGCCGACGAAAAGGTCGGCGCGCGCCGGGGCCGCGCCCCATTGCTCGCCGCCGGCGATCGGATGCGCGCCGACGAATGGAAGCGTGTCAGGCAGCAGCTTTTCCATATCGCGGACAATCGCAGCCTTGACGCTTCCGACATCGCTCACCACGCAACCCGGGTGCAGACAGTCCATGAACTCTTCCGTCAGCGGGACGATGGATTGTACAGGCGTTCCCAAAACGAGGAAGTCCGTCTCGAACGGAATCTCGTGAGACTCCAGGAAGTAGCTGTCGATCATTCCTTTTTTCAGAGCCACTCGCAGGTTTTTCTCCCCCCGCCCGTAGCCGATCACTTCTTCGACCAGGCCGCGCTTCCGCGCGGCCAGCGCCAGCGATCCGCCGATCAACCCGACACCGGCAACTACCATCCGCCGAAACATCACTGCCACAAAATCCCCCTCCCCTCATGCCGGATCGGGCTGATTATGTTCTTTCCTCGTGTCATAGTGCCGTCATTCGCCTACTTGATATCTTCAACTACCGCTTTCAACTCTTCGATAAATCTATGGTTCTCTCTCATCGTTCCGACCGTCACCCGAATGTAGTCGGGGAGATCGTAAGCGCCCATCGGCCGGACGATCACGCCGCGCCGGAGCAGCTTCTCAAACACCGCGCGGCCGTCGCCGACGCGCAGCAAGATGAAATTTGCATGGCTCGCTACCCGCTTGAAACCGAGCTTGTCGATCTCCCGGGCAAGATACTCCATCCCCTCGCGGTTGACCTCCAGAGTGCGCTTTATGTGCTCGGCGTCGTCGAGCGCCGCCACCGCCGCCCACTGGGCGGCGGCATTGACGTTGAACGGCTGGCGCACCCGCTGCATCAATCCCACAATCTCTTTCGGTCCGACCGCGTAACCGATCCGCAGTCCGGCGAGGCCATAGAGCTTGGAGAAAGTTCTGAGCGTCAGAATCGTTCTGCCCCGGTCCTGGTAAGCGATGGAATTCGGATAACCCGCGTCGCTCACGTATTCGAAGTATGCCTCATCGAGGATCAGCAGGATCTCCGGCGATATGCGCTCAAGAAATCTCTCGAACTCAGGCTTCCGATAAATCGTTCCCGTCGGATTGTTTGGGTTGGCAAGAAAGACGATTCTCGTCTTCGCCGTCATCGCCTCCGCCATCGCCTCTAAGTCGTGCGTAAAATCCTTGAGCGGGACTATTTTGCTTGCGCCGCCCGCCGCTTGAACCACGAGCTTATAAATCACAAACGCCTGCTGCGCGATGATCGCTTCGTCGCCCGGACGCATGAACGTGCGCACGGCCAGCTCGATCAGTTCGTTCGAGCCGTTGCCGAAGATGAGGCGGTCTTGCGAAACGCCGAGCTTCGCAGCCAGCGCGCGCTTGAGATAAAAACTGTCGCCGTCGGGGTAGAGATGGATCTCACCCAGCCGCTCGGCGATCGCCTTGACCGCCTTGGGCGACGGGCCGAGCGGATTCTCGTTCGAGGCGAGCTTGATCGAACCCTCGATCCCGTACTCCCGCTCCACCTCTTCGATCGGCTTACCCGGCTCGTAAGGAACGAGCGAGCGGATGTATTCGGGCACTCGATCTACAATGCTCATACGGCGCAGGGATAAGAGCCTAAAATTTTTATAAACAGGCAGCTCTTCTCCAGTTTTTCGATAGCGCGCCGGACCCGCGGCTCTTTCACGTGTCCTCGGAGATCGAGGAAAAAGAGATACTCCCAGGGCTTGTTCTTGAGCGGGCGCGACTCGATCTTGGTCAGATTGATCCGGTTTTTAGCGAACGGATCGAGCATCCGGTAGAGCACGCCAACTTCGTCCTTTACGGAAAAAACCAGCGAGGTCTTGTCGTCTCCGCTCGGCTTGGTCGTCTGATACCCGATTACGAGGAAGCGGGTGATGTTGTTGGGATTGTCCTCGATATTCTCTTCCACCGCCTCCAACCCGTAAAGCTCTTTCGCCAGGCGACTGGACACCGCCGCCAGATTCGGATCTGCCGCCGCCAGCTCCGCGGCATGCGCGGTGCTGGAGACCTCTTCCACCGGAATCTTCGGCAAGTGGCTCGTCAGCCAGCCGCGACACTGGGCCAGCGCCTGGGGATGAGAGACGATCTTGCGAATATTGGCGGCCTTCCCGGAGCGTGACAGGAGGTAGAGATGGATATCGAGATAAGCCTCGGCGCAAATCTTCAGCTCCGCCTCGACCAGGAGATCGAGCGTATGCGTAACCGCGCCTTCAGTCGAGTTCTCGATCGGCACCACGCCGTAGTTCGCCCGCCGTTGGCCCACCTCCTGAAATACCTCCGCGATGCTCGCGCCGGGAACGAACGTCGTCGCTGAACCGAAGCGCTCGCGCGCCGCCAGGTGCGTGAACGTCGCCTCCGGACCGAGGTAGGCGATACGCAGCGGCGCTTCCAACGAACGTGAGGCGGAGAGAATCTCTCGATAGATGGAGTGGATCGATTTTTCAGGGAGCGGGCCGCGATTTAATTTAGCGAGTCGCTGAAAGATTTCTTTCTCGCGGCTGGGGACAAAAACCTCCTCGTTGCCCAGGCTCTTCGTGCGACCGATCGCCTGGGCGAGCGAGGCCCTTTGGCTCAGCAGCTCTACGATTTTCTCATCGACCTGATCGATTTTTTTTCTGAGATCATCGACGGACTCTCGACGTTTCAATGACAACCTCGCCTGAACGCTTCATTTTTCAACCTCGAACAACTTGCATGGAGTGATGTAACCTAGCTTAATTCCAAGGAAATAGCAAATTTGGCCGCCCCTTGACGAATCGTCGAATAGACCTGTATGACGATGCCATGCCGTGGGAGATCGTCGTGCCCGACGCCGAGAGCGCCAAGCCTGCTCCGCACGCGCCGTTCAAAGTCGTCTTCGAAGATGCCGATCTGCTGGTGATCGACAAGCCGGCGGGACTCTCCGTCCAGGAGAGCGATGCGACACTGCGACGCCACACGCTTGAGGGAATGTTGCAAGTCGCCTACCGCCCCAAGGGCATCGTCCCACGGCTAGTCCATAGAATCGACAAAGAGACATCGGGACTCATCGTCGTCGCCAAGCGCCCGCAAGTCGCCGACGAGCTGGAGCGACAGTTCGAAACCCGCGCCGTGGAAAAAGAGTATCTCGTTCTGGTCGTGGGACGGCTCTTTCCCAAGCAGGGAGCGATCGACCTGCCCCTGCCCGGCAGAGACGGCAGATTAGTCAGCGCAAGAACGCTCTACCGGGTCGAGCGGGAATTTGCAGAGACAACACTGGCGCGGGTTAAGACCGAGACCGGCCGGATGCACCAGATCCGCCTCCACTTCGCCAAATTTCGCCGCCCCGTGGTCGCCGACCGGCAGCACGGCGACTTCGCTTTCAACAAACACTTCAACCGGCGCTACCACTTGAGGCGCCAGTTCCTCCACGCGGCGACGATTGCCTTCGAGCACAAAGGAAAAAAACGGAAATGGACCGCCCCGGTGCCGGAGGATCTGGCGAGGGTGCTGAAGGCGTTGGAAGCGCGTTAAGCAGAGCATCCTGTCTAAGCGCTTACTCGTACGCTTCGACCTGTCTTCACGGCGTTAAGCGCCTTAAGAATGGCTGGAACCAACGGACGCAGGGACTCGATGCGATTGGTGGCTGCCTGCAAAGTAATGACGGCGATACTTGTCGGGATCTGTTGCTGCTCGGCTAACCGCTGATCGATTGTCAAAAAGACTTCATAATCACCTGAGGCAAGACGCAAGAGTTCGCCGTTCTCGATTCCCGACCAACCCGCCTGAGTCACCGTGCGCACATGATGACCTGTGAGTTCGCGAGCGAGGTCGGCGGGCAAGCACTCATCCAGCAGAATGCGCATCGGCGGACAAGGCTTCCTTCGCAATCTCCAGCGCGGCGATTGCCTGCTCTCTACTCACCGCCGGAAACGCCTGAAGGAAGACGTCCAGCGAATCGCCCGCTTCGAGGTAGTCTATGAGATTCTTAACCGGCACGCGCGTCCCTACAAAAACAGGCATTCCTCCCAGGATTTTCGGGTCGCTGTGGACAACGGATTTTTTACCTCGCATATCCTTTACCTCTCCAGAGGAGTATAGCCTGCGGAGGTAGATGGAGCAAATCCTGCTGGCCGCATGCACCAGATCCGCCTCCGCTTCGCTAGACTCGGCCGCTCCGTGGTAGCGGACCGGCAGCACGGCGACTTTGCCTTCGACAAACGGTTTAACAGGCGCTACCACCTGAGGCGCCAATTCCTCCACGCGGCGACGATTCCTTCGAGTACAAAGGGAAAAAACGGAAATGGACCGCTCCGTTGCCGGAGGATTTGGCAAGGACGCTGAAGGCTTTGGAAGTCGGTTAGGGTCGTTGCGGCGTTGCGCTGCCGTTCTCAATGGCTTCCCTGGCCGACCTCTCCATAGTCTTCCCGACACTGAGAACGGCGACGAGAGATACCTGCCAGCCGACGATTCCGGTTAGCAGCAGGTGCCAGTTGTCGCCCCGGGGCCAGCGCAACGACCGGAGAGAAGTGTCGTAGAACTCTCCAATGACCGCGCCATAGAGTGCGGCGGTCACCACAGTGGCAAAAGTTACCGGCACCGGAAGCCGAACGGTGAAGTTGCCCCGCGCAGCGATCAGAACGGCAAGGAATGAGAGGCACGAAACCAGTGCGGATGCCGCTCGCAGATCAGAAATGACCGGATGCAGAGACAAAACGGCGTAGATGGAAGCGTACCAGCAGAGGGTCGAGAACCCAACCCAGAGAACCGGCCTGCGCGGGCCTAAGACGCACAGCACAGAGGCACCTAGTAAAGCACCAGGCATCAAGAACAGGATGAGACTAAGAACCGCATTCGCGACGCCGTTGAAAAAGAACAAAGCCGAAAAAGAAACGACACCGCATAACAGCGCCAGGCCGCAGTCAACGAGGATGTGGCGGTGAGTGGTGGGCATCGAAGCGCTGTCATTCCTTGTATCGTCTTATGGAAATTCGATGATGGCGGCAATCGCCAGGACAATCTCCTCCAAGGTGGGAGCCGAGACTTGTCCTAACTTCCGAATGAAGCGTTGTCGGTCCATGCCGCGCAATTGCAATGCGTCGACTGCCGACACCTTGGTCAGGCCATTGGCGCGGTCTGGATCTATCCGCACGTGCCAGATATTGGGCGCAAAATACTCTTTCCAATCCGTGATGGGAGCGACCAACTTGATAGGAAGACGTCCAACCGCGTCAGAACCGACTACTACGGCTGGACGTGTCTTTTGGATCTCCGTGCCCACGGTCGGGTCGAAGTTGACGAGCCAAATTCTCCCCGTCGCGGGTTGGCAGGACTAGGGTTCGACAATGTCGCCGCCCTGCCACGCTTCGCGCTCAGTCCGTTCCGGCTCTCGCTCGTAGTGCTCGACCATCCGCTCCGCTTGCGCAGCGAGGCGTTTGCGTCGCTCTTTGAGCGGCAATGTCATATAGGCGCGACGCTGCGCCAGAGTTAATGCCGGCTCTGCGTCTGCCACATGCGCTCGCATACCCATGGGTTTTCCTCCTGCTAAAAAAGGAGTTTACGGCATTTGCCGGTCGCTTGCTAGAGTTAACCGATGCCTCTATCTGCGGGTACAATTGGATGACCCGAGCTAGAGTTTGAACAGCGCCACCGCGGTCTTGCCCAGCATCGCGGCGCGGTCTTCGGGCGAGCGGGCGGCGTCGCGGACGACGGCGAGCGATTCGAGAATATTCGCCGCCGTTTTGCACTCCAGCGGGTAGTCGGTGCCGAACATGATGCGGTCGGCGCCGGCGATGTTGAAAGCGGCTTCGAGCGCCGGCCGCCACGCGCCGGTGCCGGCGGTGTCGAAGTAGAGCGCGCGGAAAAGTTTTTCGAAACGCTCCGCCAAGCCCAGGCGCATCTGCTCGGATTGCGTCTTTAAGTATCCCTTTAGCTCCGCCGGGACTACGGCGTCTTCCGGCTCGAAGAAGGCCATCATTCGCCCCTTTAGCGACGACGCGCCCCCACCCAGGTGCGGCATGACGAAGCGGAGCCCCGGGAAGCGCGGCAAGATGCTCGCCATCACTCTCACGATCGCCTGCGTCGTCTCGAACGGACGAAACACGCAGCGGTCGAGGTTGTAGATCGTGTCGGAGCCGACCGGTTTGGATTGCGGGTGGATAATGATCGGCAGGTTGTGGCGCTGAATGCGCTCGTAGAGCGAGTTCATGATCGGATTGTCGAGCTGCACGTCGAGGTGACAGGCAAGGAGCGCCACCGCCCGAAGGCCCAGCTCGTCGATCCCGCGCGCCAGCTCGCACTCGGCGGCCTTCGGCTCATGGATCGGCAGGTGGATCGCGCCGAGAAACCGCTTGGGGTTTTTCTTTTCCACTGCGGCGATCCCGTCGTTGAGCATCCGGGCGACCTCCACGCCCATCACCTGCACCTGGTCGGTAAGGATCGCCATATTCACGCCGGCCTCGTCCATGACCCTCAGATGCGCTTCGAGGTCTTTACGAGACGGATTCAAAGTCAGGCTGATCTCGTTGGTGACGATCCGCCGCCCTCCCGCCTGTTCCGCCAGCCGGTCGAACAGCGGGGCCGGCATGTAGTGGTGATGAACGTCAACGATCAGTTCGGTGGAAGCCATAGCCAGCAACTCCTTCTTACTTTTTCTCCACGTTGTTCCGGCGGCGCACGAAGTTCACCATCTTCAAGCTCATCGCCACGTCGCGCCTCTGATTCAACACTTCGACGAAAGAACGGACGATGCCGCGGTCGGGCTTGGAGCTTGAGAGCCTTGTTTCCAGAACCGTCACGCGGATCGACAGCTCATCGCCGGGAAAGACCGGCTTGTCCCAGCGCAGCTCGTCGACGCCCGGCGATCCCAGGTTCGCGACTCTCGACAGATAGTTGTCCGTGTAGAGCCTCATCATCAAGCCCGCGGTGTGCCAGCCGCTCGCGATCAAGCCGCCGTAGATACTTTTCTTCGCCAGCTCGGCATCCGTGTGGTAGGTGAGCGGGACGAAGCGCCTGCCGAATTCGATGACCTCTTCCAGCTCAACGGCGATCGGCCCGAACTCGTGCGCCGATCCGGCGACGTAGTCTTCAAAGTAGCGATTCTCGACTGAAGTCGTGAAGTTGGAGCTGTTCACGGTTGTCCTTCCGGAAGTGTGCTTGTTGTATCGCAAGAATTGGATTAAGTGAAGGGATCAAAGAGAAGGGGACGTTAATGGCTGAAGATCTCATCCGGCTTGGGACACTCAACAAGGACGCGGTCATCCTCGCGGCCGACCAACGCGGCTTTCTCAAGGCCGAAAACATCCGCATGCAGATGAACATCGTCACCGACTCCCCCACTTTGCTGCGGAATCTCATCAGCGGCCGAACCGATCTGATCGTCAACAACGCCGACAACGTCATCGCCTGGGCCGAAGGACAAGGGGCGGACCCGAAGCCCAACGACTTCGTTATTTTCCTTGGCGGAAGCCGGGGGCTGCGCCAGAAGCTGGTCGTGCTGTCGAGCGTCAACGATTTCAATGATCTCAAAGGAAAGGTCCTGGCCGTGGACGCGCCGACCACCGGATTCGCCATCGTGATGATTTACATTCTCAAGCAGCGCGGCCTGGAGTTGAACCGCGACTATACCTTCAAGGCCTTCGGCAACACGCCGAAGCGGGCGGATGCCTTGAGCCGGGGCGAAGCCTGGGGCGGCATGATGAACCTGCCGGACGACGAGATTCGACGGCGGGGTTTTAAGGTCCTGGCCCGCTCCGAGGATTACGTTACGCACTACGCCAGAGGGCTCGGCGCGACGCGGCGGGAATGGGCCAATGAGAATGAAGAGCTGCTGGTGCGCTTCATCCGCGCCTCTGTGCGCGCGACCGACTGGGTGATGGACGGAAAGAATAAAAAGGATGTGATCGAACTTCTGCTGTCGGAAAATAATAATTCCCAGCCTAGAGCCGAGGAGGTCTACGAAGAGTGCGTCAGTCCCAGGTTCGGCTTTACCCCGCGGAGCCGGATCGACCTGGAAGGGATCCGCACAGTATTGGAGCTGCGCCGGACGGCGGGGTTGATGAAGCCGCCGCTCCCCAAGCCGGAAAAGTACGTGGACGACCGCTTCTACAAAAAAGCCGTCGCCACGTTAGAACTCCTCAAATAGCTCCCCGCGCCCCAAAGCCGACCGGTTGCCGGATGACTTATCCTTAACCATGCCACTGCCCGGAGTCACGGTTGCCGGACAGCTATCATTCCCCCACGCGCCATAACCTTCTCGCCCTCGGGGCCGGCCACAAAATCCAAAAAGCGCCGGGCGGTCCCTTGAGGCTCCCCAAGGGTCACGGCCCCATACTCGTGAAAGAGCTTATATTTGCCGCTCCGTAACGCTTCAGTCGAGGGCGTCACGCCACCGACCGCAACTGCCTTTATGTTGAGACGGGTGTTATTCATTTCCGGTGTGACGCTGATGATGCCTACGGTCCCGGGACGCTGATTGATCGCATCCTGCAGCTCTTGAATCCTGTTTAAGACAACAGCCTCCGAGCTGATATTGAGATCCTTAAAGCAGGACATATGCTTGCGCACGCTGCCGCCGAAGACATCGTTTCTTTTGACGACGGTGAGGACCATGATGTTGCCGTCGCCCCCCGCCACCTCTTTCCAGGACTTGATCCTGCCGCTGAAGATGTCGCAGATCTGGGACTCGCTCAAGTTCCCGACCGGAAGGGACTTATGAACCCCTATTCCTATGGGCACCCGGCTCACTCCTCGATAAACGAGCTTTCCCCTCTCTTCGTCGGTAAGCTGCCGGCCGACTAAGCCGATCGTCAGTCGTCCCACCTTGGTCGCTTCGATGCTTCCGCCCGTGGCCATGCTTTCCTTCATGACCTCGATCCGGTGGGACGGGTTCTTGGCCTGGTAAATATTGGCGATCTCTTTGACCTCGTCGAAAAGTCCGCCCGAGCCGCCGACAACGATTTTCTCCTCCGCCTTAACGGACGGGGAGCCGGTGAAAAAAACCAACATCGCTAGAATTCTTAATCGCTTCATCGTCTCTCCGTCCTTTGTGAAATTTCCTTGATGAGAATCTTCAATCTCTTACGACCGCTCGCTCTCGACCTCGGAGCGCCTGTTTTAAAACTCCTCGAATGCGCCTTCACTGTGCATCGTCGAACCGTTGCTCGCAGCAGCGTAAACCGGCATATGCCCGGTCACCTTCGGCGGCATCGTGACTGTCCGAGCCTTCACCTTGGGCTTAGCTATACCCGCGGGCGACGCATGAACCTCCCGTCGACCGTCCTCGTCCCCGAGCTTGAATTTTTCCACCAGTTCCTGAAGCTGATCCGCCTGCATCGCCAACGACTGCGCTGTGGATGTCGTCTCCTCCGTCTGCGCGGCATTGGACTGTACCACTTGATCCATCTGCGCGACCGCCCTGTTCACCTGATCGATCCCGCTCGTCTGCTCCTGACTCGCCGCGGCGATCTCTCCGATAATGTCGGTCACCCGCTTGACCGATGAAACAATCTCCTCCAGCGTCTGCCCCGACCTGGTCACCAGCTCCGACCCGCTCTCCACCTTCGCCACGCTGTCTTGAATCAGCGCCTTGATCTCCTTGGCCGCCGTCGCGCTCCGCTGCGCCAGGTTCCTCACCTCCGCCGCCACCACCGCAAAGCCTCTTCCCTGCTCTCCTGCGCGCGCCGCTTCCACCGCGGCGTTGAGCGCCAACAAGTTGGTCTGAAAGGCGATCTCGTCGATCGTCGTGATGATGTCGGCGATCTTCTTCGACGACTTGTTGATCTCGCCCATCGCCAGCACCGCCGTCTCCACCACTCGCCCGCCTTTTTCCGCCACGTCGCGCGATCCCATCGCCAATTGATTGGCTTGTTTGGCGTTGTCGGCGTTCTGCTTGACCGTGCCCGTGATCTCTTCCAACGACGCCGCGGTCTCTTCCAACGATGAAGCTTGTTGCTGCGTGCCGGAAGAAAGCTGCTCGCTGGCCGATGAAAGTTGCTGGGAAGCCGTCGTTACCCCATAGGCTGCGCCCCTGACCTGCGCCAGCAATCCCTGGAGCGTCTCCATGAAACGGTTGAACCGACTCCCAAGCTTCCCTATTTCATCTCTCCGCCGGATTTCCATTCGCAGCGTTAAATCCCCTGTTTCCTGGGATCTCTCCAGGATATCGTTGAGCGTCTTAAGCGGCCGCGAGACCGCCCGTCGGACCAAAAAAGCTAAAACAGCGAAAAGCACTAAGATCGCCGCCCCTTCCCGTATGAGCAGGGTCTCCCAGGCGTCTCTCATCGCCTCGTCGACCGACGTCGTGGCCAATCCCAATACCACGGCGCCGACCACATCGCCTCCGATCTTGATCTGGTGGTTGGCCGTAATGAGTCGCTCGCGCTGATTCGAGGCCTCTTTGGCCGCCACTACCTTGCCGGAGTTATTCTTGATCTCCAAGAGGCGGATCATGGGATCGCTGCTGAATCCTTGGACCACGGAGTTGATGTTTTCCTGGTCAAAAGTGAAAAGGGAGTTCGCCAGGTTGGAGCCGATCAGTTTAGCCACGTGGAGAGCCTGTTTCTCCAAATCCGCGACGCGTGAACGGCGTTCTATCTGAGAGCCGACATAAGTCGACACGCAAGAGAAAATAATCAGGGTCAGGCCCACGACCAGGTTGAACCGGACGGCCAGGTTGGAGCGCGAGCCCTCAAACCATCGAGCCATGTTTCCAGATCCCTTCATCGTCCTCTCCTATTTTCGGGCGCTCTGCCTTTGTCGCATCCGCGCCACGGGGCGCCTTGGTCGCCAAGCCCTTAGTTTGCGCCCGTGAGTTCTCCGAACTCGCGCCCGAAGTCCGGCGTCCGCTGAATGTCCGTCTCGGGAATGTTCAAGACGTCCGAAACCGCATCCACCACGAGCCCCATCACCTTGGTCTCCACCTTGACGACGATAATGACCGTGAACTGGCTGTACTCCGTCTCCGCCATGGCCGCCCTCGCGCGCAGATCGACCACCGGGACGATCGTTCCCCGAAGATTCATCACGCCTTTGATATACGACGGAGTGTTCGGGGCCGGCGTGATCGCGGAATACCCTTTGATCTCCTGAACTTTGAGGATCTCCGCCCCGTACTCCTCCCGCCCCGGCGTGAAGGTCAGATACTGGTTGCCGTCGTCGGCAAAGCCAATCTTGTCGTGAAGCGCGTCGATCTGCTCTATCCGCTTTCTCCTTCCTGGCTATAAGTATCGTCAAAGGAAAACTTTTCTTTAGATAGGGTAATGGTCGCAGGCCCTGTCTCAAGCGGAATTTCGAAAAAAGAGCGGTGAATAACGCGTCGCCCGGCGGATACGCGTTTCGCGGACGAGACGCCATCCGGCGGCGCCACACGAGTCAGTGCCCGCCCGGCGCTTTCCCGGAAGATAGGCTTAGCGCCCCGGCTCAGTTCTCCAATCCCGGATTCGCCATGAACACGGACGGAGCGAGCTTTTGCCCGGTATGAGGATGCCGCATGGTCCGCTTGAGCACAAAGTCGAACAGCAGCGGATTGTAATCGTAAATTTCGTTGAGATAGCCGCGTTCTTCTTCGGTGATGAAGCCGTCCCGCGCCATCTGTCCGGTGCGGATCAGGAAGTTGATCGCCGGCAACGGATAATCGCTGCCGTTCACCAGGCGATGATGTAGATCTTGACGCTGTAGAATAGCCGTAATCGGCCCCGGCATCCTATTGAACTGGACCACGGCCGATATCTCGCCAAAGAGTAGCCCGTCGTATTTCTTCTCATCCATCAGACGCAGGAACAGATCGAAACATGAGACTTCGACTTTGGCCGGGCTGTCGAGGTCGATGCAGCTGCCGAGACTGGCGCCGTGGGCCATAATCACTCGCAGCCCATAATCCAACGGCTTCCGCAACAGCAGTGGGTTGCCCAGCCGTTGATCCTCCTCCGCTTCGACCGCCTGCTCTTCTCCGGCGTGAGAGAGGAGAATCATCCTGTAGTCTTTCATCTTTTTATAAAACCGATCCAGGCGAGGATTCGAAGGGTCTATCCCCATAGCGTTCGGCAGCCACTTGACGTATTTCGCCCCTTTTTGCGCCCATTTTTCCAACTCCTCCAGGGCAGCGGGGCGATAGGGATGGACCGAGATGACCGGCAGAAACAGATCGGGATAGTCGTGGACCAAGCGGAAAATGTACTCGTTGGGAACATAAAAATTGGTCTTTCCCAAATTGACCGACCCGTCAGAGTTGTAGTGCTTGTCGAAGGCTAAAAGACGATATTTCCCCGGCGCCGGGATGGCGCGAATCAGTCGCACGAGGCGTGAAACGTACTCCTGATCGGCGTTGTCCAGGCTCTTGATCCCCGCCGCGCTGGCATAGACGCTGAATTTCAGCCGCTCGATCCAATGCAGCCGGCTTCTCATCTTCGGATTCACAAACGCCCCGCTGCCGCCGCTCCCTAGAGCGACGATATGAACGTGGTGATCGACTAAAGGTTGTGGCTGGATTCCTTCGAGCGCCTGGTCAATGAGCTTTTTGGCGCCGGCCGAGGCGCTCTTTTGCAGATCCTCCGGCTCTTTTGAAAACGCGCCGCCGACCTGCCGAATGAGGCAACCGTAAAAAAGAAATGAAACGGCCAGGCACGAGAACAAAACCAGGAGAGATTTCCGATTTTGGCTGACGGACGGCCGTATGGGAGATCCGCGAATCATAGCTGTACGCGAAGGGTATTCGACAAGCGCGCGCGTAGTCAAGAACCAACCGGCATAGATTTCCGCTATCGCCGGCCCGGAGGATTGCCATTAAGACGCAGGTGAAGTATGAGGACCCGAGGAGCCATAAGAGAGTTGACGGCTTGCTTGGGTCCAAATAAGAGTGAGGGCAACAGTTATGGATTATTTCAAACCTGAATCGGTCAGCGAGGCGCTTTCACTGCTGGCTAAGTACGGAAGCGAGGCCAAGGTCATCGCCGGCGGCACGGACGTCATGGTCGACATGAAATATAAGGAGGAGCCGAGCTGCCTGGTCAATATCAAGCGGATTCCCGGCATGAGCGCCATCGAAGAAAACGGCGCCGGCCTGCGCATCGGCCCGCTGGCGACGATACGCGAGATCGAGACGAGTAAACTCGTGCGCGAGCGGCTGCCGCTGCTGTGGGAAGCCTGCCGTCAGTTCGCCTCGCTGCAGATCCGCAACACCGCCACGATCGGCGGCAACGTCTGCCGCGCCTCCCCTTCCGGCGAGACACTCGCGCCGCTACTGGTGCTGGAGGCTAAGGCCCGGCTCGCCTTCTCCGACGGCGAGAAAACCGAAACTTTTAGCTCCCTGTTCCAGGGTCCGGGCAAGACGAGCTTAGGCTCCAAAGGACTCCTCACGGCAATCGAAGTTCCCTACCCGCCGAAAGGAAGCTCCGGAATTTATCTAAAACACGCCGTGAGAGGTCCGATGGATATCGCCGTTGTCGGCGTCGCCGTCTTGGTCGTGCCGGATGGCGCAAAGACGAGCGTGCAGGAAGCGAGGATCGGATTGGGCGCGGTGGCGCCGACACCGATCCGCGCAACCAAGGCGGAAGCGATGCTGCGGGGCAAGCCGTTGGATTCGCCGCTGGCGCTCCAGGCCGCGCAAGCGGCGGCTTCGGAATCGAGCCCGATCACCGATCAACGCAGCAGCGCGGAATACCGCCGCTGGATCGTCGAAGCGTTGACTCGCCGGGGCCTACAACAAACCTGGAAGGCCGCCACCGGCAAGGAGGTAGCATGAGGATCACGATCAACACCGCCATCAACGGCAAACCCGTCAGCGCCGGCGCGGAAGCGTCCACGTCGTTGTTGGAGTTTCTGCGCGACACTCTGGAATACAAAGGCACCAAGCTCTGCTGCAACACCGGCGAGTGCGGCGCCTGCACGGTCATTTATAACGGCAAGCCGATCAACTCCTGCGTCACCTTGGCCGCCGACGCCGACGGCGCTGAGATCACCACCATCGAAGGCTTGGCGGACGGGGACAAGCTCCACCCGGTGCAGCAAGCCTTCATCGACACCGGCGCGGTGCAGTGCGGCTACTGCACGCCGGGCTACATCATGTCGGTGAAAGCGCTGCTCGACCGCACCAGGAAGCCGACCCAGAACGATATCGAAGAAGCGGTCTCGGGCAACATCTGCCGCTGCACCGGTTACGCCAAGATCGTCGACGCGATTCAGCTCGCGGCGCAGAAACTCTAGGGAGATAAATTTATGGCAAAAGCGGAATACGCGGTAGTAGGCACCAGCCCTGCCCGTAAAGGCGGCGTCGAGCGCGTCATCGGTGCGGGCGTTTATGGCATCGACCTGGTTTTGAAGAACGCGCTCCACGGCGGCATCTTGCGCAGCCAATACGCCCACGCCAAGATCGTCAGCATCGACACCAGCGAAGCGAAAGCGATTCCCGGCGTGCATGCCGTCGTAACGTCCGCCGACGCTCCCGATGTCCGCTATGGCCGCTCCTATATCGACCGCTATATACTCGCGCGTAACAAAGTGCGTTACATGGGCGACCCGGTCGCCGCGGTCGCGGCCGACAACGCCGCGCTCGTCAAGCAGGCGCTCAAGAAGATCAAAGTCGTTTACGAGCCGTTGCCGGTGGTCATCGATCCGGAGGACGCGATGAAGCCGGAGGCGCCGACCCTGCACGAGGACATGCCGCTGCCGAAAAACCTGCCGGAAGGCGTCAAGGTCAAAAACGTCTGCGGCTTCGCCGCGGTCCGGGTCGGCGATGCCGAGAAGGCGATGGCGGAAGCCGACGTGGTCGTCGATGAAGTTTACGAAACCAAGATGATCCATCCGCAGTATCTGGAACCGCGCATCGCCGCGGCCCAGGTGGAGCCTAACGGCCGGCTCACCGTATGGGCCAATGCCCAAGCGCCCTTTCCGGTGCGTCAAGAGGTAGCCAAAGTGCTCGGCATCCCGCTCAACAACGTGCGGGTGATCTCCGCCGAGTTGGGCGGCGGTTTCGGCGGCAAGGGCAGCGGCATCACTTCCGGCGCGGCCATCGAACCGATTTGCGCGCTGTTGGCGAT
>JBGPGE010000039.1:0-37374 GCA_041483675.1 Binatia bacterium | reverse complement strand
TGATGGAGCGAGGGGTGAAAACCGAGTTTGTAGAGCATTCCATGCTCATCTTTTCATTCTCCGTCCTCGACCACGCCACTATCTTCTCTCCCCGCAGCAAGATTTGTTCTCCTAAAGTGTATTTTTCAGCAGCCTGCTAGTACGTTAACGTTCCTCGAGACCTGGAATGACCCGGGAGGGCCTTTTTACTCGCAGTCCGCTGGACAGGCCCCCATTTATCAGCGTGACGTTTCTTTCGATTATACCTGCACGAATTTTGTGTGCGCGGTTTATGAATCAAGCCTATGTAAACAACAGTCCGGGTTTGTGGACCAGTCAAGCAGGAAACTCCTTACCGCCAGAAGCCTCCGTACCTCCGCCTCCGCCTCCGATCGCTGGCGTCCCCGAACCGTCCACCTGGCTCCTTCTTGGTTCTGGCCTAGTTGGACTTCTAGGGTGACGCTATCGGAAGGGGACTGTGTAGGGTAGCGGTGCGTGGAAGGAGGTCCTTATGAAGACGACTCTTTCACTACTACTCGCACTCCTCGTCCTACCTCTTGAGTTCGCTTCCGCCAGTTCGTTGATACTGGAAAACTTCGTCCGCACGGGGCAGCAAGAGAGCCTCATCGCGCCCTTCACCGTTTTCGGAGGGGCTACAACCACGGGACAATGGTCAGGACTCATTGAGGTCATCGCTTCGGGTTCCGGCGTCAATGTTCCGGCTTCGGGCTTCCATGAGCCGGTGTACTACTCGGCGGCACGGACAAGATGCCCGGTGCGCCTACGGCCGACCCAGTCTCGCGAGCAGTCGCCTATTTTCAGGCCGACACCGCAAAGGATTGGGGTCGGCTTGTGCCGAGCACCGTAAAGCCGTTTCCCTCATCACGAAGCGGGGCTGTGCTCCTCGACTTTGCCGAAGTCACAATCACCCCGGACGCCGTGGGCCGAGCACTTGGGTCCGAGAAGCCAGCCGTAGGCCAGACCGCACGAATACAGAAGCGCGTCATCGTTCCGTTTCTGCCCGCATTGGTTATGGTGATCACAGTGTCTGATGTGACCGATGCTGGGCAGGTGCTCGATACAATTCAAATAACGGAACATCCAAGGTGTTGGGAGCCTACAATTCGGGAGCGTTTCCCCGGCGTTCTTCGCTGAGATTGGTCATACCTTGCGGCTAGGGTATTGCTGCTGTCGCCTAACATGGCGCTTCAGACCGATCGCGAAGAGCGCCGTTGAGCTGGGCCGTTAGGCCTTGTTGCGCAACGCGCAACACGCTATACTCGGCGCGTGATCCAATCGTTCCGGCACAAGGGGCTAAGGAAGTTCTTTGAGTCGGGGAACGCGGCGGGCATCCAACCGCATCACGCCAAGCGACTGCGCATGCTTCTGGCGGCCCTGGATACGGCCCTATCCATTGAGGATATGAATGTTCCAGGGTTCCGATTACATACCTTAAAAGGATCGGAGCGCGGTCGGTGGTCTGTGTGGGTGAATGGAAACTGGCGCTTAACGTTCGAGTTCAAAGACGGACACGCCTACGTCTTGGATTATGAGGACTACCACTAATGGCCATGCACAATCCGCCTCATCCCGGTGAGTTCATTACTCAGGTCTACCTGGAGCCTAACAACCTTAGCGGCCGGGAGCTCGCCACCAAGCTCGGTGTGGCTGCGTCAACGCTGAATCGCATTCTTACGGGTACTAGCCGTATCAGTCCTGAAATGGCACTGCGCCTTTCTAAGGCTCTCGGCCGTTCTCCGGAAAGCTGGCTTGCCATGCAGTACAACCACGATCTCTGGCACGCGAAACAGCATGTAAAACTCGGCAATGTTGGGAAAATCCGGCTAACGGCGGCCTAACAAACGCTTCGAGAGGGACTCGCTACGTCGGCGCTTGGCGCCGCCTCCGCTCGCCGCTCAAGCGCAGCGTTGAGCCTGTAGAAAAAGGTCGGTGAAACAATTTTCGCAAAACACGACCTCCGTATTTGCCTTTAAAACAACGATCTCGGGTCGACGAATGGTTTTGCTACCCCCAATTTGGGCATTTCCGCAGGCGTTGGGACTTTTCCTACAGGCTCGTTAGGTCTACAGAGGAGGGGAAATGAAAAGAGTATTGAAAGCGTGGAAAGCGTGTCAGGCTTTGGTTATTTGCTTTTAGGTGCGCCAGAACCTCAACCCCTATCTTGGGAAAAGCAGTCGGCTGGCTGGGCTCGATCTGGCGCGCGCCCTGCCCTCCGGCTTGACAGCCTTAGGCGCAAAACGCTACTCTTCTAGCAGACCAGATTTTTGGTCAACTGCTCGAGGAGGTTCCGAATGTCCAAGGTGCTGCCGATCTCTGAAGTCAAGACCCGCTTGCCGGAGCTGGTGCCGGGGGTCGAAGAGCGGGAAGAGGAAATCGTCGTGACGCGGAAAGGAAAGCCGGCGGCGGTCCTAGTCAACGACAACGAATACGAGCGTCTGAAGGAAAGCCTCGACGTCTTAAGCGACCCCGAGTTGATGCGGCAGATTTCTCAGAGCAGAGCCTTCTACTCAACGGGCGGCACAGGCCTCTCCTTTGAGCAGGTCTTCGACGAACCGCTCCGCCACACCAAGAAGCGCAAGCAGTAATGGCCGGATTTCGGCCCGACATCCCGCCCCACGTCTCACAAATCATCCGTCACTTACCCCCCGATTTAAAGCGGAGCGTTAAGCAAGCGGTGCGCGCTCCGTGTGCCGATCCGTTTTCGGGATCTCCGCTCCTTGGGAGCTGGAGGGGCTCTGGAAATTCAAAGTTCGGCGCTTCCGCATCATTATACGAGGTGGATCGAAAAGAGCGAGTCATGCGGGTCTTCGCCTTGGGACACCGCCGCGAAGTCTATGAAGCTTTGGCAGATCGACTCCGCGGGGCCAGGTCAGCCGAGTCAAAGCCCCCTAAGACCTGACGTTCATAGCGCTACACAGGCGCCTACGCTGCCGGCTACGATGACTTGAGGCGGACTGTTTCTCTTATTCGTCTTCTTGCTCTACCAACCTAACTCATCATCCTTCCGCCAGCCTCTGCGGGCGGGGATCATGCGGTCGTAGAGATCGAGCGCGGCCAGCGCCTCGCGTGTCATCATGCGCCGGGGGGAGATGAACTCCCGCGCGGAAACTTCCGGAACGGCATGCGCGCCGTTTCCCGCTCGCGCCGGGACGAAATGCTCGGGAGCGGGATCCGGCGGCAAATCTTCCTCCGTAATCCGATGATACGTAAGCCCGACAAGGAAACTCGCCGAAGTCTCGGCGGCGACCGGCGCAACGGCGAGAAGCGCGCGGGCTTGTGACTGATTATCAGCCGGCTTGGATGCTACCGCCTGAGTCTCCGCGGCGCCCGATCCGCCGAAGAGAGCGGCGTAGACACGCTCGCCGACATCTTTGCCGGTAAACGCGCCGATCACGGCATTGACCAGCGAAGAGACTAGACTGCCGATCCCGCCGGCCCGCCCGTAGATCGCCCCGCCTACCACCCGCGCAACGGCCCCGATGCCTTCGCCCGACCAGGCCCGATAGAGCGTGGAAATGATAGGAAGATGCTGGAGCGGATTGATCATGTCCAGGATATCTTTGAAGCTGAAGCTAGCCTTGCTCCACCACTTGATAGACGTTTCCGATTCCGCCTGCTGAGGCTCGGACGGCTGAGTTGCGCTTTGGGTATTAACTGGCGGATCGGGCTGCTTCACTTCATCCGGCGGCGAAACCTCACGAAGCCCATCGAGCTCCGAACGGAGTTCTATCCGCCGGCTGGCCGACGCCCCGGCGGTCGGATTGATCGCGAGATTCAACGTCGTGGGAACTAGAGCTTGTATCAGCATGACAGTAGTTTCAGCACTTCGTTAAGCACGCTTCATGCCAGCGTCCAATATGCGGGAAAACTCAACGCTTCCGTTCTCCCGGCTTGAGAGAGCCGCTGCGCGATGGGAAAATCCTGCCGGGTTGCGGGAAAAACCGTCCGGCCTTCTTCCCGTTGACGCGATGCCGCTAAGCCGTCATTGTGAGGCTAGGGCGAACTACCAAAAATAGTTGATGCAGAGTGCATTCCTGACCGTATAGATTGCAGAGCCTCCGGCGATAAGTCTCAGCCCCGGTAGGTCCTTTCCGGTTCCTGGGTCGCGCGCAACTACAAGGTAGGTTCCTGACAATGTCAGGCAACCAGCAAGAACAAAGCATGCGGCGGTACAGGAGGGAGTAGATAGGGATGGGCTGTGGGAACAACAAGGGCGTAGCCGGGAGCCGGCACGGGAGTTCGGGGGGAGCGCTGGAGCACGCAAACCTGGCGCAACGGAATGATCGCGAAACGATTCCGAACCGCTTATCCTCTCATCATGGGTAGAAGGTTGCCGGCGTCACGCCGAATCGCTTGCTCAACCGCTCGATGTGCTCTCGTGTCAGCTTTCGCTTCCCTCTGAGGATTTCCGACACCACAGGCTGACCTCCAAGCTCCTTGGCAAGATCGTACTGGCTTAGGTCGTGTTGCTCTATAAGAAACCGTAACACCTCCTCTGGGGTTACCCGGCCGATGCGGAACTCCCCTTTCTCGTACCGCTCGACGAAAGGAATGACGGCGCTCAAGTACTGCCCGACCGCCGCACGGTTGTCGGCGTCCAAGCCGGCCGATTCCCGCATCAAGATGCGGATCGCCTCGCTGTAGCAACAGTGCATCTTCCTGCTCTTGATAGGCTGCGGCGGGAGATGGAGATAGAGCCACCGCAGCAGGTCGTTCTCCACCGGCGCCTCCAGCGGTTTGAGCTGTTTTTCAAGCGCTGCGACGGTCATTTCACTTTCTCCAACGGCCCTTGCCGTACTCGGCGTGCGTCAGCACGCTCTCCACTGCCACGGATTGCAGGCCGTAATCCACGACGGCGATCAACCGGTACTTGTTCCCGGAGATGTCGAACACCGTATACGGCTTTACCTGATCGGCCGAACCAAAGGTCTTCTTGAGCTCTACGAAGTGCTTGAAACTGTTCGATTCCATAATCTGCGCCCAGCTTGCGAGAGAAGATCTTGAGTCGGGATGTTTCCGGGCGAATCGCTCGAGCAAATCCCGCCCGATGAGCTTCACTCAGAGAGGATAGCAGAACGCTATCATTTGTCAAAGGACCGCCTCGCCGGCTCTTGTCCTTGACCTCCATCCTGAATTGACCCTATTTTACAAACAGACGCCACAGAGATGACCTGCTTTAAGCCTCACTTTCGAATCGCCATATGCCTCGCCCTGTTCCTGCCGGCTATCCCGGCGACCGCGCAGGAACTCAAGCGCATCTACTACGGAACTACAGCTTCCCCTGCCCATCTTCCGGTGTGGGTGGCGCGCGACGCCGGACTCTTCGCCCGCTACGGCCTGAACGTCGAGCCGGTGCAGATTCGCGGCGGGTCGCTGATAGCGCTGGTGATTATCACCGGCGATCTGCCCATCTCCGGCGCGGGGGCCGAATCGGTCGTGGCCGCGCGCGTGGCCGGCGGCGACGTGGTGTTGCTCGCCTGTCCGATCGACGCCGACCCGGTTTACTTAATCGCGCGCCCGGAAATCAAATCCGCCGCCGACCTCAAGGGCCAGGCCAGCGCCGTGACGCGCTACGGATCGAGCACGCACTTCTATTTACGGGCGGCGCTCAAGCAGGTCGGGCTCGATCCGGAGCGGGACGTAACCGTGCTGCAACTCGGGGCGGGGCCGGAAATCGTCGCGGCGCTGGAGGTCGGTCGCATCGCCGCCGCTGCGCTCACGACCCGCTACGCGATTCCGTTTTTGCAACGCGGCTGGCCCGTGCTCGTCGATCTCAGCAAGACGGATCTGGTCTATCCTGCCTCCTGCGTCACCAGCAGCCGCGCCTTTATCAGAGCCGAGCCGAAAACCACGGAAGATTTTCTCCGGGCCTATGTTGCCGCGATTCGCTTGATCCGGAAAGATCAAAGCCTGGCCGAAAAATCCTTCGCCAAATGGCTGCGCGAAAAAGATCCCGCGATCGTCAAACAGTCGGTGGCGGCCTACGCGCGCTTATTCAAGCCGACCCCCTTCGTGCCCGACAAAGGGATCGAGAACGTAGTCAAAGACCTGGTTGCCAAGCGGCCCGATCTCAAAGAATATCTGGGCTGGCCGGAGCCGTTCCGTGAAAACGGGCCGCTGGAGAGAGCGTTGCGGGATAGGTGATCCGGCAAGCCGCAGCGACCCCCGACAAAACTTGCTAAACGTGGCGCTTATCTATACAGTGGGAAAAATTTTGTCCCGTTACGGAAAGGGCGCCAGATATGCAGCAGACGATTCGCACTAAGATCGCAAGGACTTACGGCTCAAGCGCGAGCGGGATGGTGGGTTATTTACTTCTGGCTGTTCTCCTTCTCGCTCCCGCCCTGGCTTTCGGCGCAACCGCGCCCGTGCGCGTCAAGATCGGCACCGCGTCGATCACCGCCAGCACGCTCACCCTGTGGATCGCCCAGGAACAGGGGATGTTCAAAAAACACGGCATCGAAGCGCAGACGATTCTCATTCGCGGCGGTCCCACGCTGGTCGCAAGCCTGGTATCGGGCGATACCCCACTGGCTTTTACTACGGGCGTGTCGTTTTTAGGCGCGGCCGTGCAGGGCGTCGACGTCAAGATGCTCACGTCGGTTTCCGAGAAGGTGAGCTGGAAGTTGATGGCCGCGCCGAAGATAAAAACCGCGCAGGACCTGCACGGCAAGAAAATCGGCGTCTCCAGCATCGTCGGCACCACCTGGCTGAATTCGATGCTCGCGCTGGAGCAACTGGGACTGGAGCCGAAGCGGGACAATATCATCTTTCTGCAGACCGGAGACCCCGTGACGATGGCCCACGCGCTGGAGGCGGGCAGAGTCGACGCGGCGGTGCTGGACCCGGTGCAGAGCCGCCAGCTCGGCATCAAGGGCTTTTCGCTCCTGGTGGATTTGCTGAAAGCCAACGTTGTCTTCCCCGGCCTCGGCTTGGGAACGACGCGAAGCTACGTCGATAAATATACCGCGATTGTAGAAAAAGTCGTGACTGCGTTGACGGAAGGTCTCGTCTTCGTCCTACAGCCCGCGAACAAAGACGCCGTGCTCAAGAGCATGATGAAGAACATGAGGATGAGCGACCAGGCCGCGGCGGAAGAGGGCTACCAGGATCAGCTCGCCACGCTCAGCCGCAAGCCCTATCCGTCGCTCGAGGGGATGCGCAACGCCCAGCGGCTGATGGCGCTGCAAAATCCTAAGATCGGCGCTTTGAGAGTGGAAGAGCTGACCGACCCCCGCTTTATCCGCAAGCTCGACGAGAGCGGCTTCATCGACCGACTCTACGGCGCTCCTCAGCCGCCCCGCCGCTAAAGTTGTAGGCCCTTTGGCCGATCCTGTTCATCAGGAGCGCCAGAGGATGGAAGCTTTAGCGGTCAGTCATGAGCCGGCGTCGGCCCCGGAAAACATCCGCAAATATTTTCGGGAGGTGATGGAGAAATATAAGTTGCCGCCGCTTCCCGTGGTGGCGACCAAAGTCCTCAGCATGATCGAGGACCCGGACGTAAGCCTGCGGGAAATTTGCCGCGTGCTGTCCGACGACCCGGCGTTGGCGGCGCGGGTCCTGGCGATCTCGCGCTCCGCCCACTATGCCCAGCGCAACCTTCCCAAAAACCTGCAGGGCGCCATCCAGATCGTAGGGCTTCGAACCTTGCGCAACCTCGTGGTCGCGGCCGCGGCGCAGGGCCTCTTTATGACGAACAACAACGTCTCAGCGACGCTGTGGTCCCACTCGCTGGCGGTAGCCCTGGCCTCACGCATTCTGTCCCAGCGAACAAACTCTCGGGACAGCGAGCAGGCCTTTCTGGCCGGGCTGCTTCACGACGTCGGCGAGATGATCCTCTTTCACGGCGACGCAGGAGGCTTCGAGCGACTGCTCAATCAGGCGCGGGAGAGCAAGCGACCACTGGTTGAAATGGAAAAGGAGAGCTATGCCTTCGATCACACCCTGATCGGCATCACGCTCTTGGATTCCTGGAACATCGACTCGGAGATCGGCACGGCGATTCTCAAACACCACGAACCTTCGGAAAACCGGGAGCCCGAAGAGTTGGCCACGATCCTCAGCCTGGCGGATTATCTGTCGTTTGCCGCGGACCTTGGCTTCTATTCCGAGCCACCGCCACCCCCGTTAGAGACCATGAACGCCTTCGGCTGCGCCGGCGACGAGGCGCTTGCGACTATCGTTCAAGAACTTCGCCAGGCGTTCGACACCGAGAGCGCCCTCTTCCAGGCGGCGTAAGAAACGAGCCCGCCGGTTCTTTCGCTCACTCGCTCCGTCCCTCCTCCGCCAATCTGTGGGAATAGGCCGTGTAGCCTTCGGGAATAAGGCGGATGATCTCGTCTTTCTTTGGATCCGCGTTGATGCCGGGAAGCTCCGTGCCGTTTTGCGCCGCTTGGATTTGATCGCGCAACAACTTGCGGAACAGGATGATGCCGCGGTCGGATTCTCCCAGGTGCTCCCTCCCGCGATCCGCCATCGGCCCCTGGGTCTCCCAGGCCATATGGTCCTGGCTGGAAAAATGCTCCATGTGAAATTCCCCGGCGTCGTTCTTGGTGCGGACCAACTCCGCCACGGGGTCCTCTTGCGCCACACTGTCCCCATCTGCGGTTGGACGGAATCTGAACTGATAGATCTGCGTATTGTGGTCGTCGATGGGCGTGCGAAAATGCATCGCGTATCCCATGCGCACGGGGACAAAGAGCATGTTGGGAAAGATCAGCGGGTGCGGCGCCTCGACCTGGGCGTTGTCACCGGCAAAGATTCGTTGCTTCTGAATTCCCGCCCAGCCGGGCTCGACCACCAACTCGAATTCTATCTTGCTCACCCGCTGGTAGTGAAACGGCACATGGTCGGGACTCCCCTGCAGTTTCAGGTTGTGAGAGTGGAGATAATAGGTATGAACGGGATCGACAGAGTTCTCCATCGCCTGGAGCCAGTTGCAACATAAGACCTGGCAGATCTCCACCGTCTTCACGCCGTCTCGCCTTACGAGGACATCCCATTTGGGCAGGACTGGTTTTTTCTCCGGCGGCCCCATGTAGGCGAACAACAGCCCGGCCAGTTTCGCTACCGGGTAGGCGGGTTGGCGGATTTTGTCCTTGAAGCCGGCCTCCGGGCTCTCGAAGGGCTGTTCCACGCATTTACCGCAGGCGTCGTACTTCCATCCATGATAGGCGCAGCGGATGCCGTCCTCTTCGGTGAATCCATAGTAGAGCGACGCGCCGCGATGAGCGCAGTGCTCCGCCACGAGACCGTAATTCCCGCTTCGATCGCGGAACAGGACTAAATCCTCTCCGAGCGCCCTGACTCTTTTCTTTGGTTTTTCTTCCGTCAGCTCCGACGCCGCCCCGACGACGTGCCAGTAGCGTCTAAGGAGTTGGCCTGACGGAGTTCCGGGGCCCACGCGCGCGAGAAATTCGTTTTCTTCCGGAGTGAGCATGGGGATAGGCTCCTTTTTTCGCGACCGACGCCGATTGGAATCCGGGCGTGATCGTTGGCTATGGCAGCGATGCTAGTAAAAGCGTTGCGGGGTGTCAACTTGATTGGCGCGGGTTGCGGAAAAACCTGTCATTGGACCAGCCATTGCGCTATACTATGGGTATTGTGAATACGGTATTTTCTCGTCCCAATCTCATCACCCGCGTTATCCGCAACGGCGAGCCGCTAACCCAAGAGTCCCATTGGGATAGCGCCACGCCGGAACAGCGAATCGAGGCGGTGTGGGATCTGACGCTTCTCTGCCTTGCCTGGCAGTCAAAGTCAGCCGATGAACCGCGACTTCAGAGATCTGTTAGCCGAATTCAACGCCCACAAGGTTGAGTTCCTCGTGGTCGGCGCCCACCCCCTGGCGGCGCATGGGTATGTCCGCGCGACGGAAGACCTCGATGTCTGGGTGCGCCCCGATCCGGAGAACGCAAAAAGAGTCCTCGCGGCCTTGCGGGCATTCGGCGCGCCGCTGCACGACCTGACTGAAAAAGACCTGGCCACCCCGGGCGTGGTCTTTCAGATCGGCGTGGCCCCGCTAAGGATCGATGTGCTCACCGCCGTTGATGGAGTGGATTTCGCCGAGGCCTGGCCCAGCCGCCTGCTCACCAAGTTTGCCGATCAACCCATTGCCGCGTTGTCCAGGGAACACCTGATTAAAAACAAGCGCGCGGCGGGACGAACCCAGGACTTGGCCGACGTTGAACGGTTGGTGGGCAAAGGCAAGAAAGAGTCCTAAGCGTCCGGTCTCAACGACCACGGCCTTAAAAATGCATCACCCCATCACTGCGCCACTCCAGTACTCTAAGCCGCAGATGAGCCATTTTACCCAGCCGTTATCTAAAGCCCCCATAGACGGCATAGTTGGTAAACTTCCAGAACACATCCACGTCATGGAAGCCGGCCTCTCTAAGCCAGGACAATTCCTCCTCCATGAGACCGTTGTAATGCGCGCCGTGAGGAAGCCGCGTTCTGGAGGGCTCCAACTCGGCTCCCGCTTTATCTCCCGGCGACCCATCGATCCAGCGCTGGCGCGTTTTTCGATAATGTCCCCTTAACGTTTCGCTTGGCGCCTTCAAGCTGTCGGCGTTGATAAAGCAGCCGCCGGGAGAGAGCAGGCCGTAGGCGTCGCGGAAAAGCCGCCGTCGCTGCTCGTGCGTCAGGTGGTGCAGCGCGCGGGCCGAAACCACCGCGTCGAAAGGGCCGGAGAGCAAGGGCAGCCAACTTGACGAATCCAAAGAGCCACGGACAAACTCGATTCGCCCTTTGAATCGTCCATTTCGTTCCCGACCCAGCCTGATCATCTCTTCCGACCCGTCGACGCAAACCGCGCTCGCGTGCGGCCGGTCTTCGAGGATCGCAGCGGCAAGCGCTCCGTATCCGGCGCCGAGGTCGAGAATACGAATCGCCTGCTCTCTGGGATGCGGAATCATAAACACCGCGGTCTTCATCTGCATCTCGCGCACCGACCGCTCCTTGTCCGATCGCTCGTCCCAACTCTCGATAAATCCCCGGTCTTCCCACGCCCGGTCCGGCGGGAGTTCTACTTTTATTTCTGGATGCTTTTGTTCCATAACTCCTCGGTTGTTTTTTCCCTCTCGCCGCCGTTAGTTTCCCAGCACGCTCGTCAAGCGCCCGATGACTTCCGCCGCGGCCCGGCCCTTGATCGCTCCCAAGGCCGGTCGAAAGCGGCGAGAGCCGTCAAGCATGAATTTTCCTGGATTCCTGCTGGGGGCTGACGCGATCTTTTTGTACGTCGAGCGAAGGCGGTCGAGCGCAACCAGCGTTGACAGCCCGCCTGGGCGGTCTCTCGAAGGGCCGACGTATCCTCGCTTCGCTCGGAATCTCAAATTGCAGATCTCAGATTTCAGATTTGCAATTTGAGATCTGAGATTTGAGATCCCAAAGGGACGGCATCGGCCCGGAGAGAGATTCCTAGGCGGGCTGTGGCAAAATGGGCCTTTTTCACCAGCTTGGCTCAGCCTTCCTGTTCTCCTCGGCCTTGATACAGCTTAGCCAGATCATCCCGGTAGGAGCCCTGGCTCGGAGCGCGCGCGTCGTTTCTCATCTGCCGGACCCCTTCGTCCACGTTGGTCTCGATCATGGGATGGTTCGGGTCCCGGTGCACGCCGATCGGATCTTCGCCCCGGGCTACTTTGGCGATCTCCCGCTTTAGAAGTTCGCGCAGCATGCCGACGCCTTTGTCGGACGTCGCCAGCCGCTCGCGCGCCCGGTCGGCGATCGGCCCTTGGGTCTCCCAGGCCATATGATCCTGCGGAATGATGTGTTGCAGGGTGTAGCGCGTAAAGGGGTGGAGTTTACCCGGCGGCTCCTTGTAAGGCTCGTTGTACTTGACCGCGGGGTCCCAGCTCTCGGCCGGCTCGCTGCCGTCCTCCGTGGGGAAAAATAACACGTGGATGTGCATGGTGTGCTCGTCGTCGATTGGCGTGCGCATTTGCGTGCTCGGCCCCTGGCGGAGAATCGTCGGGAAGAGCAGCGGATGCTCGTCCACGGTCCCGTTGGCATAAGTCCGTTTTTTCATCACGCCGTGGTCGGTCAGGTAAAACTCCGCCTGGGCCACGTCGTCGGTGAACCCGCGCGTGGTACTCGCCGGCTGGCGCTCGCCCCGCCCATAGTATTCCTGGTGCAAAATCTGTAAGTGGGCCGGATCGACGGAATTTTCCATCGCCTGAAACCAGTTACAGTCCAATTGCGGATGGACGACGATTTTCCGGTGGCCGTCTTTGCGGAACAGCGTGTCGTAGTGGGTCATCGCCGGCGCGGGCGCGGGGCCCATATAGGCCCACACAAGATTCAAGTGTTCCTGCACCGGATAGGCCGGATGTTTTACCGTCTGATGAAACTTGCTCCCTGCGGGCTCCGCCGGGCATTCGAGGCAACCGCCTTTCACATCGTAGAGCCAGCCGTGGTAGGCGCAGGCGATGCCGCGCTCTTCCACTCGACCGTAGAGCAGCGAAGCACCGCGATGCGAGCAGCGGTCGGCGAGCAGGCCGAGTTTCCCGCTTTTGTCGCGAAATAGAACGAGATCCTCGCCCAGCACCCGAACCGCTTTGGTCGGCTGCTCCTCCGTCAGATCCTTGGCCACCGCGATCGGGTGCCAATAGCGGCGCAGCAGCTCGCCCGCGGGCGTCCCCGGGCCGACTCGCGTGAGTATTTCGTTCTCTTCTTTGGGCAGCATAATCTTACCTCCCTGTTTCTGCGTCCGGCGCAGCCACTTTAATTATTATGCGCTCTCTCCGGTTGATTTTTCAACACCCCTACCGTATATGCCGCGCGCGCGGCAGCGCGATATAGATCGCGATCGTCGCCAGCGAGCCCGCCAGGCCCATTGACGCGACGGCCCACGGGGCGCCCCACAGCGCCGCCAGCGCCCCGACAAGCATGCTGCCTGCCACCATGATGACCTGGCTCATATGGAAGATGGCTGTCGTGCGGCCGCGAAACTCCGGAGGCGAATAGGATTGAATGACCGTTTGCACCAGAGCGTGAGCGCTGACGTGGCAGAGGCCGACGATTCCCATCAGCGCCATCGAGAGGTGAAACGAGGAGGAAGCGGCGAAAATCATCAGGCAAAAGCCGTACAACGTCACGCCTCCCAGCATGAGCAGACCTCTGGGCAGCCCGTCGCCGATGGAGGCTATAAGGAAAGCGCTCAACAGCGCGCCGACCCCCATCGCGGTGAGCAGCAATCCTTGCCCGGTCGATCCGACCCCGAGGAGGTCGCGCGCGAAGACCGGCAGGAGCGTGGTGAACGGGACGACGAACAGAGAAGCGAACATCACGATGAGCAGAGCGGTGCGAACGGCCTCGTTCCGCCAGCTGAACTTCCACCCTTCGATGATGCTCTGACCAAAGCTCTCCGCATGCGCGGAGCGCCCGCCGGCGCGGGCAGGAGAGCGATACGTGGAGCGTAGCTGCACGGTCCAGACGGTCGCTAGGAAGAAAAAGCCGGCTTGAACCAAATACGAGGCGGCAGTGCCGAACATCGCGATGAGCATGCCGGCCAGGGCCGGGCCGAAGCTGCGCGCGACGTTGAAGACCATCGCGTTGAGACCTATGGCGTTGGTCAGACTAGCGGGCGGCACGGCATCGGCCACCATCGCAATTCGCGCCGGCTGCTGAAAAACTTGGGCTATCGCCATCAGCAGGGCGGTGACGTAGACGTGCCAGGGCTGGATCCGGCCGCTGAAGATCAGCAGCGCTGTGGCAGCATAGACGAGTCCGTTCGCGAATTGGGCCGCCACCACCTGCGTCTTGCGAGAATAGCGGTCGGCGGCGCTGCCCGCCACCGGCGAGAGTAAGAGGTAGGGTATTGCTTGAATTCCCCGGACGAGGCCGAGTTGGAGCGCCGAGTCCGTCAGTTCATAGATAAGCCAGCCCCGGGTGACCTGATCCATCCACGTTCCCATCCCGGTGCTGGCTTGTCCGAGCCAGAGCAAGCGGAACTCGCGCTGGGACAACGCTTCAAAGGCCCGCAGCTGGAGCAACGCCCGGAAAGGCCGCCAGGATGACCGGGGCGCTGCGCTCGTCCGCGCCTCTGGGGTTTCTTGCTTGTCGGAGGATAAAGGCAGAGCAGTTTCCGCAGGCCGGGACGCAGCCTGGACCCTTTCCAAGTTTATCCGGCCGAGGCCGAACTCATCCCACGTAAGATAGCGCTTCGGCAAACCCGGCGCAGCGACAGGCCCGCCGTTAACCTACCTGCTTGCGGAGATTCGCCAGCATTTCTTCAGTAGATTCTTTTTGCAGCAGCCGGCTGAACTGGCTGCGATAGTTGGCGACGATGCTGATGTTCTCGATGACGACATCGTAGAGAAACCACTGGTTACCCTTGGAAAATAGCCGGAACTGAACCGGCGTGTCCTGCGATGCCGATACGATTTTACTCTCCACCTCGAACCGGTTCTGTCCCGTCTCCCGCTCTCTGCCGAAGATGACCTCCTGGTCCTTGTACGACAGGATGATGTTCAGGTAGGCCTTTTCGAGGACCGCTTTGTAGAGCTTCACGAACTCCTGCTGCTGCTCCGGCGTGAACTTCTCCCAGTTGCGCGACAGCGTGGCCTTCGACAGCTCGACGTAATCGAATGTGTTGTCGAATATCGGCCGGAGCCTCTTGGTTTTGGCCTCCTTGGCCGCGTCGCCCTGGAGCGCCGGATCCCGCAGCACCGCCAGCACTTCGCCGACGCGCGATTTGATCGCGTCGAGCGGCGGCCCCGCCAGCGCGCCAACCGGCGCCATCGAGAGAATTAACAGATTCAGACCGACAACCAGCTTCCTCATTTGTTGCCTCCTTTAGTAGCCGCGTCCTTGGGATTCTTTTTCTCCACGTCTCCGAAAGCGTATTTGCTGATGAGTTCCATGAGATCGACCGGCGCTTCGGTGTCTCGAATGGCCCCGCCTGGCTTTAACACATCGCCGCCGCCGCCGGCGTCGATTTTCACGTACTTATCGCCCAGCAGGCCGTCCGTCTTGATCGAGGCCATGGCGTCCTCATATATCTTGACGTCCTTGCCGATGCTGAATTCAACCACGGCCACCTGATCCTTCTGGTCCATTCTAAATCCGGCCACCCGTCCGATCTGCATGCCCAGCATCTGCACCGGGCTGCCGACCTTCAGGCCGGTCACCGAGGTGAACTTGGCAAAGAGGGCGTAGGACTGGTCGCCGAAAACGGAAACCTCGCCGAGCTTCAACGTCAGGTAGGCCACACAGACGATGCAAATGGCCATGAAGATTCCGACTAACGTTTCCATAGAATACTTTTTCATAGTGCAATCTCCCCTGCTTCGACCTCGGATGTCGAAGCGATCAACTTATATCGAACACGGGGTTTGCATCCCCGTGTTCGACCCAAGGGGCGCGCGACCGCATCTCCCCGTTGGAAACCCCATCGGTTTTGTGCCCGCCGCAAGAGGCGGGGGTGGCATCGAATCATAGCACGAACGTCGTGATCACGTAATACACGACCAGAACCAGCACGCACGAGAGCACCACCCCCCAGGTGGTGGACAAGCTGACGCTCTTGGCGCCGTGCACGTCGGTGCGCATGTGCGTGAAATAACCCTGATAGCTGCAGATGGTGGAGACGATGACCGCGAAGACCAGCGCCTTGATAAAGCCGCCGACGATGTCCCAGGTCTCCACGCCGGCCTGGACCTGATAAACGAACATGCCCGAGTTCAACCCGAGCAATATAACCCCCGTAAAATAGCCGCCGATGATGCCGATCGTGTCGAACAGCGCGGTCAGAAGTGGAAAGCTGACGATCGCGGCGGCTATCCTCGGGCTGATGAGATAGCCGAGCGGGTCGATGCGCATCGTGTCGAGCGCGTCAATTTGTTCGGAGATGCGCAGGATGCCGATCTCGGCGGTCATCGAGGATCCCGCCCTGGCGATAATCATGATCGCGGTCATGACCGGACCCAGCTCCCGAACCAACCCCAAAGCCACGGCCGAGCCCAGCACCCCCTGCGCGCCGAATTTAGCCAGCGCATGGTACACCTGCAAGGCCAGCACCATGCCGGTAAACAGGCCGATGAGCGACACGATGCCCATCGTCTTGGCGCCGATGTGAGAGAGCTGCTCGACGATGGGAGCTATCTGCTTGCGGCGAAAGATCGGCAAGAAAGCCTTGCCGAAAAAGATCGCCGCCGCGCCCATATCGTTGACGCAGCTTATGGCTACTCTGCCTAACGGATCGAATGGAGTGCCCATAAATAAGATTGCCGGATAGACCGCCCGCTTAACTCCGGGCCGCCTCGCAATTTTTTTATATTAGCAGATGTCGGCGATTTTTCGCAATGGCTGCTATATTTTCAAAGCGAAAAAAGGTATCTTATTGCGTTTGCTTTAACCAGGGGGAATCTTTATGAGTTGCCCAAACTGTCATGCCGAGCTCGCGGGCCGGCCAAAATACTGCAGCGAGTGCGGTTGCCATATCGAATCGGGATTGCCCGCCGCCTCTCCCGCCTCCGGCCCGGGAGCCGCACCGCAGCAGGATCCCGCCTCCGGCGGCGCCGAGAGCGCCCTGAGACGGCCCTCCGGTTTCAGCCGGACGCTATCGACCGAGTTGGTTTCGAGGCAGAACGATCTCAGGACCGCGGTCAAGTTGAGCAGCTTGATCCAGAGCAGGAATTTTAAGCCGGGAGAAGTCATGATCCGCCAGGGGGAGACGAGGAGAGACCTCTTTTTCTTGACCGACGGGGTGGTGGAAATATCGCGGAAGGACGGAGAGGCGGACCTGGTGCTGAACGAAATCGAAGCGCCGTACATTCTCGGGGACGTCGCCTTTCTCTTCGGCATGCCCAGAACTGCGACGGCCAAAGCGAAAACAGAAGTCACGGCGTTTGTCTTGAAACAGGAGGACTTAGGCGAGCTGGTCAAGGATTTTCCACCCTGGGTCCATCCCCTTTTGACCTCGCTCGCCAGCGGCATCAAGTCGCTGCATCACAAGAGCGGCACATTGGAGAAAAAGCTTTCGGAAGTGGAAGGCGACGACCGCCGTCGATCTTAGGAAGGAAAGTACCGCATGGACGCGCCACTCATCGAATTTCGCAACGTCACCAAACGATTTGGCAGCCGGACGATTCTCGACCGGGTTAATTTCCAGGTCCGCGACGGCCAAACGACGACCATCATCGGCAAGAGCGGCACGGGGAAGAGCGTGCTCCTCAAGCACATGATCGGCCTGCTCTCACCGACCGAAGGAGATATTTTCTTCCGCGGCAAGCGTATCGACGAGATGAGCCGCAAGGAAATCGACGAGTTCAGGAGCCAGTTCAGCTACTGTTTCCAAAACAACGCGCTGTTCGACTCGCTCACGGTCTTTCAGAATGTTGCCCTGCCGCTCCAGCAGACCACCTCCATGAGCAAGAAGGAAATCGACGACAAAGTCATGGAGCGAATCAACCAGCTGGAGCTTTCGGAAGTGCCCCACAAGTATCCCTCCGAGCTGTCGGGCGGGATGCAAAAGCGGGTCGCCCTGGCGCGCGCGCTGATCACCGACCCGAAGATCGTGCTGTTCGACGAGCCGACCACCGGCCAGGACCCGATCCGCAAGAACGCCATCTTCAGTATGATCGTCCACAACCAGAAGCGTTTCGGCTTTACCACGATCATGATCAGCCACGATATCCCCGACGTCTTCTTTATCTCCGACCGCATCCTGGTGCTGTACGAGGGCCAGATCATCTTCCAGGGCCCCTACCAGGAAATCGATCAGCTGCAACACCCGATGGTCGATGAATTCGTCAAAAGCCTCGAACACTTCCAGGATGAATTGACCGGGCTATACTCCAAGAAAACCTTCGACAAGGTTTATGAAAAGGAGGTGAGCCACAAAAAACCCGAGGATACGCTCACTGTGGCCGTGTTCACCGTGAACGACCTGGACGGCGTGAGCGAGCACCTGGGCCACGCCGCGGCGCAGGAGATTATCCAATCCCTCGCGGTGACGATCGATAAGCACCTGGGCCATTTGGGAATCTCGAACCGTTTCGGACGGGATCAGATCGTGACGATTCTTTTCTCCACCGACCGCGAGGCCGCCGAACGTTTAATGGAGAATCTAGCGCGGGACCTGCAACAGCGGGGATTGATCGGCAGCCAGGCTCGAAACCAGGCCGGATCGTACACCTTGTCCATCCTCGCCGGATTGGCGGAGGGGAAGGTCGGCGAAGACATCGGCTTTATCTCGGAAAGGGCCCGGTCGCAGCAACAGGAAATCGCTCGTTTTTAGCCGGCCCGCCCCCCTCCTTTTTCACCGGCTACCCACCTTGAGTTCCCGCTCCCAATAGGCGACCTCCGCGAGGAAGGCGTTTTCCGCGCTTTTCATGTCCAGGCCGCTGTTTTCCTTTCTCGCTCGGTCGCGGCGCAAGGCTTTCTTCAAGCTCCCGGCCTTATTCGCCAGGTAAAACCAGACGTCGTTGTCCTTTTGCACGATGAACAAGACGTAGTCGTGCTCCTCGCGGACAGGAACTTGCATGCTGCGTATCACGCCGCCGCTCTCGAGGGCCTCGCCCCTCATGATGATTCCCTCTTCCCCGCTGTCCACCGGAATCCCCAGCACCCCGGCCAAGTCGTCTCCCATGAACAGGTTGCGGCCCTCGTGTCTCAGGGCCTCGACGATCGGCTGGAGACTCTTCGCTTCTCCGGCCGTCACGGGAAGGATCGAGGCATGGAAGATGCCTACGGCCGCCCATGCAATGAGTGTGCGTCTAACTGATGTTTTCATCGCTCACCTCGTAAAACAATTTGTTTTGAACGCTTTTCATATCCCCATGTTGTCTTCCGGCTTCCGTTTTATCGGGTCCTTCACCCGCGGTATCCCGCTCCAATCCCCGGACATCCAAAATTCCGTCAGGCTGCCGAAAACCCCCAGAAAGATACTGACGGCCAGGATGAAATACCACAGCCCTTCGCCGTAGCCGGCAACCAGAGACATGAGCATCTCGACGATCTTGGCCGTGCCGCCGCCCAGCAACGCGCCGAGAAACAGGCGCATTCCGCGCTCGGCCCCGAAATTGCCGGCGTAGATTCCCCACAACGCGCCGGTCATGAATGCCAGAAACGGCGCCAAAAACAAAGCGAAGATCGCCCCGGCCCCACCGCCTTTCGTCGACGACTCTTCCAGCCTTTCCAACTCGGTCATGCCGTCGACGCGCGCCTCGCCCCTGATCACCATAAAAATATAATGAACTCCGGCGTAGACGCCCAGGTCGCGCCTCAACCCGTCGAAGTAGAGACTCACCTGCGCCAGGAGCTTTTGGCTCGCCTGAGGTTCGGGGAAAAAACGGCTCATCTCTGACCCCGCCTGGATGCCGACTTTTCGATCCTTGATCGAGACGAGCAGCAGGACGGCTCTGCTCAAAGCCGTCTCCTCAAACGGCAATGCTTGAAACGCTTTGCGGCCGAACTCTTCCATCGGTTCGTCTTCCAGGCTTTCCACCGTAACAACAACGACGGTGTGGCCGGTTTCGGTTTTGAAACGCCGCAGGCGCTCGGTCAGCTCATGAACGCTCGCCGGCGGCATCAACCCGGCAAAGTCGTTAATGGCATCGTTGAGGACGGGAGCTTCCAGGGCGATCGAAGAAGAGCAGAATATCAGGCCGGCGAAAAGCGCAAAGGCTAAAGATTTCATTTTATCCGCTGTTCTGTCGACTTGGGTCACGGGCTTTGCCCCTGGGGCGCCGCCTTCGCCTTCTGCTGCACGTCCTCGATGATCGGCTGGAGCCGTTTTTTCAATCCCGCGTCGAGTTGAAAAGCCTTTTTGAAGTCGGTTTCGGCCTCCTGGTCGCGTCCTTGCCGGAGCCGGATCAGCGCCCGCCAGCCGTAGGCTTCCGCGTTGCGCGGCATGCGGACGATCACGTCCGTGAAATCGCGCGCCGCGTAGTCGTACTTGCCGAGCCGGATATAGGCGAGACCCCGGTTGTAGATCGCTTCCGCGTCTTTCGGATCGAGGCGCAGCGCTTGGTTGAAATCCTCAACCGCTTGTTCGCCCCGGTCGAGCCGGTAATAGGAAAGGCCGCGATTGTAGTAGGCCCTGGAAGATTTGGGATCGGCCTGGACGACCTCCGTGTAGTCCCGAATCGCCTTTTCGTGCTGCCCGAGATCGCCATAGGCGACGCCGCGGTTGTAGTAGGCTTCGATCAACCGCGGATTGATGCTCAGCGCCCGATCGTAGTCCTCGATCGCCCGCTCTTTACCGCCCATTCTCGCGTGGGTATTGCCCCGGTTGTAATAGGCATCGGCGTCTTTCGGATTTAGGCGCAACGCCTCGGCGTAGTCCCGCAAGGCGGCCTCGTATTGTCCCGCCGCGTAGTAGGTCGCGCCCCGATTGAAATAAATATCGGCGTTTTGCGGCGCGCGACCGAGGGCTTCGGCATAGTCCGCGAGCGCGCGCTCGAGCTGCCCGAGGCGGCGGTAGGCGTTTCCTCGCTTGTGGTAGGCTTCCGCGTCTTTGGGCGCCAGGCGAATCGCCGCGCTGTAATCTTTCACGGCACGCTCATCGTCGCCCAGCGCCGCATGCGCGTTCCCACGGTTCAAGTGGGCCAGCGCGAAGCGCGGGTTTAGCTCGATAGCACGGTCGTACTGTTGGATCGCCGCCTTGAAGTTCCCGGCCTCCTCCAGCCCGAGCCCCTTCTGGAGCGCCTCCTCCGCCGGCTCCGGCCATGCCGGCGCCGGGGCAAGCAGCGCAATGAACGCGGCGAATATGGCGATGCGGGAGTTCATGCGCGAGGCCTCATTGGGCGTTCAGCGGAGACATCTTTTTCGCGCCGATCTCCGGCTCCAGTTTATTCTTGAGGCTCGGATCGAGCTCGAAAGCTTTTTTTAAATCTTTGTCCGCCTCGGCGTTCTTCCCCTGGCTCACCAGGACGAATCCCCGATTGGCGTAAATACGGGCGTTGCGCGGGTCGATTTTCAGCGCCGCGTCATAGTCCTGCAACGCCTGGTCGTAGCGGCCGAGCAGCGAATAGGCGTTGGCACGGGTGCTGTAGACCTCGGCGTTTTTTGGATTCAAACTGAGCGCCATCGTGTAGTCCTGCACGGCCGATTCGTGCTTGCCCAAGCGGCGCTCGGCAAGGCCGCGCTCGTAATAGGCCGCAGCGTCTTTGGGGTCCAAACGGATCGCTTCGCTGAAATCCGGGATCGCCTTATCGAACTGCGCAAGGGCGGAGTAGGCGCTGCCGCGCCGGCGGTAGGCGTTGGAATGCTTGGGGTCGAGACGGATTGCTTCGCCGTAGTCTTTGATCGCCCGCTCGTGCTGCTTGAGTTCATCGTAAGCGTTCGCACGGTAGTAGTAAGGCTCGGCCAGCTTCGGATTCAGCTTGATCGCGCGGTCTTGATCTTTGATCGCCCGCTCGTGCTGGCCCAGTTTGGCATACGCCTCGCCCCGGCCGACGTAGGCGCGGGCAAGAGACGGGGTCGCTTTGATCGCCTTGTCGTAGGCGACGATCGCTTCCTTGAATTTTCCCGCCTTGTGCAGCTTCAGCGCCTCGTCATAGGCGCTCCGCGCTTCGCCTCCCCACGTTACCGCCGCGCTTCCCGCCACGAGCAGCGCCGCGATGCCGATGATTTTAAAATTCATGACGGATTTTCCGAGATTATCTTTTTTACTTCTTTCTCTAGAGCCGGCAGTTTGTTCTCCAAGATATCCCATATGATCTCGACATCGATGCCGAAGTATTCGTGGATTAGGATATCTCGGAGACCGGCGATCTTTTTCCAATCGACCTGGGAATGCTTCGCGCGGATTTTTGCCGGCAGCTTCTTGACGGCTTCGCCGATCACCTCCAGGTTCCGCACCACCGCATCAAGCGTCTTATCGTCTTTACGGAACGCATTTTCCGAAAGACCCGCGGTGTAGCGGCGCACCTTGTGGCTCGCCTCAAGAATATCTTCCAGGGAGACTTTATAATCCCGGGGCATGAATTGCCCCCTCTAAGATAGGCGCGCGAAGCCTCGGCTTGATGGCGTCGGCGAGGACAAGATCCACCCGACAACCAAAGAGGTTTTCAAGAAATGCCTTGAGGTCCATGTAGGCGTCAAACGACTTTCTCTCAAACTCGACCACGAAATCGAGGTCGCTGTCACGAGTAGCTTCGTTCCGGGCGAAGGAGCCGAACAGAGCAAGCCGTCGAACCCCAAGAGCCCGGATGGCCTCGCGGTTTTCTTTCAGGGCCGTCAGAACCCGTTCCCGATTTGCGGGTCTTTTTCGCTTCGTGTTTTGCGCTCTAGTTTTCATCTTCGCAGCCTGCCGTTCCAACGACTTCATCGCTCCGTCTGACGCTGGGTTATCAATACCACATTGCCACATCCCCTGCCACGACCTCACGAGCGACGAGCACGGGTCGCCTCACGCCTATGACCTCTCGCCTTATTTCGTTTGACGCTAGGATTTTCTCCAGTAAAATAAGCGTGCGATGAAACTTTGCCGGCGGCGTAGTTCCGTAGCGCTTTTCGCTGTTCTATTGGCGGGGCTGATCGCGGGAGACGCTCGGGCGCAGGAAAGTTCCGCCATCGTTCACTTTCCCAATCGCGAGCGCTCCTGGGACAGGATTCCTTCCGTGACGATCGCGACTAAGGACAACGACCCGAGAATCCCTTTGGTTTTGGAAGCGGTTGAATTCTGGAACAAGACCTTCGCCGAATTAGGCTCGCCCTTCCGCTTGGGGGCGGTCGAGCAAAGCGGCGAGCTGTTGCCGGCTCAATACCTCGAGAGACTGAGCGATACCGTGCTGAACAAGAAACCCCTTCCCGAACCGCCCGAGAGCTTGAGCAAGATCAGGGGAGATTTAATCGTTGCGCTCTCCGACGGCAACTTCGTCTCTTTTTCCAGTGGCTTTACCTTGGGCCGGCGCTCCATCGTCGGCATCAAAAGCCATCGGCTTCCCCCTCTCACTCTGCCCAACGTCGCGCGCAACGTCATCGCCCACGAACTCGGCCACGCCATCGGCCTCGGCCACAACAACGACCCGGCGAAGTTGATGTGCGGCCGTCCCGCTCCCTGCCGCCCCGATGCGTTCCAATCCATCGTCGAGAAGTATTTTCCGCTGACGGAAATCGAAAAGGGCCACCTGTTGAAGATCTATCCGCCAAGCTGGAGGCCTTCCAGGTAAGAGGATCACGAACACGCTCAGGAGCGTTGTACCAGAAGAGCGCTTCGTTGAAACTCTCAAAACTCAACTTCGTGCCATCTAATTAACAACCACAAGACACCTAACAAAAAAAGAGAGACTGATATGGCATAGACGACTCTTTGCCATGCAGGCATGGAAAACCACTGCCATCTCGGGACCACCGCCTTTGCCGAAATATAGACGGCGACAAAGAACCCGGCGAGGATTACAAATAATTCCCAGCTCGTTTGTGCTACATAACCCATTTGTCATTCCATGGTAACAGCCGGCCCCGCGCTTTTCAGGTCCACCTTTATCTCTCAGGCTGCGCGGGCGGCGCGGGAAGTAGCGATGAGCCGGGAAAGATCGCGACTGGAGATGCCGAGAACAAGGAGAGACCGGATCAGCAAATCCAGGGAAACCGATGGATCGCCTGTTTCCATCTTGGCGACGCGTGACTGACTCGACTTGAGCATTCTCGCGAGCTCGGCCTGTGAAAGGCGATGCTGCTGCCGTCGCTCCCGCAAGCCCTCGGCCATTCGCATTTTAAGCTCGATGTAGGCCGACTCCTCGTCGGAAAGGTTGAGAAACTCTTTGGCGCTTCCGACCTTCCAGCCTTTAGCTTCCAGCCTTTTCTTTTTTTCCTCACGCATTTTCATACTCTCTCAATCTCCTTTTGCACACTTCGATCACGGCCTTGGGTGTCTTTTGAGTTTTCTTGTTAAACACCTCCAATATCACGACCGCATCAGGATCCGCACGGCACACGATGCGCCATGAGATACCGGCATCGTTGATTCGCAGCTCATGGCATCTCACGCCAATGGAAGGCAGCGGCCTGGAGTGCGGCATGCCGAGAAACTCGTTCCTTTGCAGTCGCCGAAGCAGGTAGCCCGCCTCCTGCCTGGCAGGCGTGGAGAACGGCGGGGTCTTAATCTTTCCATGCAACCAGACAAGGGGTTTGTCGTCCAGGCTCACTGCGCCCAGCCTATGTCGGATATGACATACAGTCAAGCGCCCATTCGGTGGACCGGTATCCGGCTCAAGCCGCGGGAATTGGGGAAGGAGTCATCACTCCTCAAAATCTATGGCAATCTGCCAGTTTTTCTCGGAGAAGACCCGATGGGCGGCTTCGGCACCGGGGAGGCTGAGGCCGGCGCTTTTGGCCATCGCCAGGGCGTTGGCGGTGCGGCCGGGGCGTAATTTGAGTTTGTATTTTTTGTCGCCGTGGTTGAACACATCGCGGACCAGTTCGTCCAGCCGCCACGATCCGGCGCAGCCGGCGGAGACCGCTCTCGCGAACATCTTCACGTCCAAATCCATCTTCTGGGCCAGTTGCATCCCCTCGTAGATCGCCAGCTCGGACAGCGCCTGCATCATCTGGTTGATCCGCTTGGCGATCTGGCCGTTGCCGCTCTTTCCGAGATAGGTCACCATGCGGCCGATCTGCTGCAAGACCGGCAGGCAGCGCTGGTAGCCCTCATAACTCCCGCCGACGAATATCGTCAGCTCGCCGTTGGTCGCGCCGATATCTGCGCCGCTCACCGGCGCGTCGAGCATCTCGATTCCGTGCTTGCGTAAGGCCGTCGATAATTTGATCGCCAGCTCGGGCGGCGTGCTGCTCAGATCCACGAAGGCGAGACTTTTATTCCCGCCGTGGATGATCCCATCCTTGCCGCATGCAACCTCTTCGACCGCTTCCGATTGGAGGGACGCAATAACGATGGTGGAGCGCTGCGCCAACTCCCGTGGCGAAGAAGCGGTAGTCGCCCCTTCCGCGACCAGCGGCCTGACTTTATTCTCGTCCAGATCGAAAACCGTCATCGGGTACCCGGCCCGAAGAAGGCGAAGCGCGATCGCGCCGCCCATGTTGCCGAGGCCGATGAAACCAACGCGCTCCAAATCAGGCATGATGACCTCCGCGAAATACCGTGAGTCGTGAGGAGTGAGGCGTGAGGGGTGAACTCAACTCGAAGATTGTCGTTGCACGTCCGCAAGGAGATCCCGCATTTCCGCAGGAAGTTTGTCGATCTCGTATTCCTCGAAGCCGATGTCGAGGTCGATCATCGGCGATTCCGCTTGCAGCACTCCCTTCGGTCTTTGGCCGTTGGCAACGTCGGCGACGCCCTCTCTAATCATCTTGCGCAGCAGCAAGATGGCGCGGTCGCCGTAGCCCGGATGCTCCAGCGTGCGGTCGACGATCGGCCCCTGGCTTTCGACCATCGCCTTGTCCTCCAGCGGCACGATGCCCGTGATGTCGCCGTAGAGCCGGCGGTCGTAGGGCTTTCTCTCCTTCTGCTTTGCCCGGTCCCGATAGACGCCGTGATATCGTTTGTCCTTCGGCGGCTCGGCGTAGACGGTCAAGCGCATCTCCTCGCAGCGCGTGTCGTCGATCGGGACGATCCAGATCGCCTGCTGCACCGCCGCCCTGAGCCCATCGGGGTCTTTTCCCTTGGGCTCACGCGATTTTCGGTTGATCGTGGGGAGAACGGTGCACCGCCTTCTCACTCTTACGGTGTTGGGCTTGGAGCCGGGCGCGAGAATAAATATTTTGACGCCGTAGTCTCCTTCGACGGCCTTAAAGGCCGGACATCCGTCGACAATCCCGTGCAGAAAGGCCAGGTGCGTCGTGTCCGTGGTATTTTCCACCCCCTGGAGCCAGTTACAGTTGTAAGCCTTGCCGGTTTCGGCGTCCCCCCTCTCCGTAACTCTGTAGCCGTCTCCAACCAACACATCGTAGCGCGGCAGCGGCGGCGGGCTTTCCTTGTCGGGACCGAGATGAGCGAAGACAAAGCCCCCCAGCTCGCGCACCGGATACCAGTTTTGCCGGATCGAGGAAGTCGTTTTGATCGGCTCCGCGGGCCGATCCAGAATCGCGCCCCGACAGTGAAAGTACCAGCCGTGATAGGCGCAGCGAATCCCCTGCTCTTCGATCCTGCCGTATTCCAGAGAGGCCCGGCGGTGCGCGCAGTGGCGGTCCAGCAGGGCGAGGTGGCCGGAGAGATCGCGAAACAGCACCAGCTCTTCGCCGAGAATGTTTACCGGCACGGGAATGTCCTTTACTTCTTCCGACAACGCCACCGGCCACCAGAAGGAGCGCAGATATTTTCCGCCCGGCGTGCCCGGCCCGACCCGAACTACGTCATCCCACGAGAGATCGCTTGCCTTGACCACGTCACTCTCCTTTCCATGCAGTTGAAGCTGGCTCATCCACTAAGAACCGTGCTCGTGATCGTGGCTCGTGCTCGTCCGAAAACATGAACACGAACACGAAGCTTCGAAGCTCTTCTTCGAAGTGACACGAACACGTTATTTCAACGCTTCGTTTACCAGCTTCCGCACCGCATCCCGGTCCCAAATCTCCGGACCCCAAAGGCGAACATACTTTGCGCCCTTCACGCGCTGCCGCCATGCGGGCATCTCGTCTTTTGGAATATCCTCGCGCAGCGAATTCGCCCCCGGGTCGTTGGGCAGTCCTTTCTGTACCGCTATTTGCCCTTCGCGCGAGAGAAACCAGTTGATCGTCACTTTGGCGGCGTTCGGATGGGGCGCCCGGTTGACCAGAGAGATCATCGTGCCGCCGGCTTCGAGCCCGACTCCGTCTTTGGCGAAGGCATGCGGGTCCAACATCTCCACCGGCAGTCCTTGCGCTTTCGCTTCGTCCACCGATTCGGCCTTCGCTGTGATCGCGACCGGGTGCTTGCCCGAGGCGAGCCAATCGGTCTGTTGGCGCTCGTCGCGGATCAGCGTGAGGCTGCCGCCGGCGAGCAGCTTGCGAAGAAACTCCGGGCCAAGCTGAGGGTTATAGTAGAAAAACAGCATCGGGCTGCCGCCGCCCGGATCGGCCGGGTCTTTGGCGGTGATTTTCCCTTTCCACCTCGGATCGAGAAAATCCCAGAAGGAGGCGACGGTCTTGGGATCGACCGTCTTGGTATTGTAACCCAACAACCGCAGCGGAAAAGCCGCGTAGACAAAGATGTAGCGGTTCTCGCCGTCGTTGTAGTGATGTTTGCCTTCGAACCATCTTCCCGGGTCTTTCACTTCAGGCAGGATGAACGCAGAGCCGATCGGCTCCAAAGCCTTGGCCTTCAGCAGGGAGGTGGAGGTCCCGCCGCCGAGCATGACGACATCGGCGAGATATTTCTCCGCCCTCCGCTCGGCCATGGTGCGCTGAAGGATTTGCGCGGCACTGGCGGGAACCAACGTGAGTTTGATTTTGGGAAACCGCTTCTGAAAGCCCTGCCACTCGATGTCGCTGCGCAGTTTGTAAACGACGACCTCGCCCTCCTGCTCCGCCGCTTTTATCGTCCTTTCCCACTCGGCATCGGGAGCCTCACCGGCAAAGGCAATGCGGCCACACAGAATCAATAACGCAAGAGTGACGGCAGCCACCCGCTCTCCAAGCCCGCGCAATGGGTAGCTACTTATTCCCACCAGCAGTATCGGATGCGCGGGCTTTCCGACCGGGCGACTGCCGTCACGGTCAAGAATGAATTCTAACCGGTTACACATCCAACGTGCTCCGCGCGAAGAGCTCCTCGAGCTTGAGCTTCTCGGCCGTGAGGCCCTGTTCGTAGGAATAGTCGATGATCGTCTCGATCATCGGGCGATTTTCCTTGATCCCGTAGGGAAAAGGGTCCGCACCGAATATCTTTCTCGTCTCCGCCGCATACTCCGGCCCGAATATCAGGCCGGACGGAATGCTTTCCGCGAAGCTCTCCTCTGCCAGTTGTTTGGCCTTGAGGAAAGCCGCGTACAGGTTGAACGCGACCCAGGGATGATCGCGGTAGACATCACCCCGGATGATATAGGTATGATTCGCCGGGATGTAGCCGTGCGCGCGGAAAAAGCGCGACCCCTCGGCCTTCCTGTCGGGAAACAGCGGCTTGATTTTGCTCCAGTCTCCCTCGGCCGCCCGGATGTGGGTCGATCGGTCGATGATGTTCGTGCCCCGCTGAAACGCCCGGTGGACCGACGCGGCGTCGATCTCGTGGTTCACGAGCATCGACGCGAGACTCTTGTCCGGCGGGATTCTTTGAAAAGAAATTCCCCTGGGCGGGGTGAAGCCCGTCGCGCCGCCGTGGCTCAGCTCCTCGCTCCGCTCCATGTACCAATGGACTTTGAATTGCGACACGCCGAAGTCATGCTCCAAAATACCCCGAGTCCAGAGCGCAGCGGTTTGTTGATACTCGCCGACGCCGAGTCGCTTGCCGACCAAGTCGCCGGGTTCCTTGATCCTCGATTCCGCGTGGTAAGAGATCTGAGTGTGCATGAAGCGGCGCGCCGGAAAGGCCGGGATCGCAATCATATCCACGCCACGCGAGCGGGCGATCAGATAGGACGAGAGCGACATCTCCGAGATCTCGAATTCCTGAAACTTGAGTTGCCGCCAGAAAGTCTCCGATGGATCGGAATACGTGGGGACAAGCTCGATCCCCTCGGGTTGGATCGCGCCGTCCATGAGAGGCGCAACTCTCTCGTTGACTCCCGAGATGAAACTTAGCCTCAATCTAGCCATGAGTCGAACCTCTCGCATCGGACATCCGCGGCCCTCTCCCCCCCGCCCCTCCGCCTCGCAGTGAAAGCCGTCGCCCGGTCGGAGAGACCGCGCATCCGATACTGCCGGTGGAAATAAGCAACACCCCATTGCGCGGGATCGGAGAGCGGGTGGCGGCTTTCATCGTCATGAGTGAAGCTACGCGCCGACTGAAATTCATCCACACTCCGGCGCATTTTCCAACTGCTCGATCCGCGAGTAGCCGATCTGCTTGTAAATCCGGTTCGATCCGGCGATGAGCCTTACGGCCTTGGCGGCATCGGCGTTGAAGTGCTGATGGATCGTATTGTGCGGAATGTAAACCATGTCTCCCGCCTTCCATTCCCACCGGCTCGGCTCCTTGGCGACGCGGGCGTGGTATTTGTCCGTGATCTCGACCTCCACCTCCCAGTGGAGATCGTAACCGCCACCTTCCAACACGTAGAACATCTCATCCTGCATCTGCCACTGCCGGCCGGAGCGGCTGCCGCCGGGAATTTCCTGCAGGTGGACGTCGATCGCTTTCACGCGGAGCGGGACCGACGGGTCCGCCAGCAGCCGGATCTTTCCATGCGGCGTAGCCTGCCACGGCGTGTCGGACGGCTTGATGACTTTCTTGAGCTTTAAGTCTTCCTCCGCACGGATGATCGGAAAATCGACCGGCGGCCCCCACCGGTGATCGTCCTCGGCCGGCGCGGTGCCGAGCGGTCCCTGTTGGTGGAGTCCCAGGAAAATCCACAGAGGCTTGGCCTTCATGACCAGCGCCACCACGCCGCGGTCGGGATCGGCGTTGTTGTGCCAGTGGACGGAGTCGTTATGGACCGCGACCCCGTCGCCCGCCTCCCAATCGTAGCGCGTGCCGTCGTGCATGTCGAAGCCGCGTCCTTCGAGGATATAAAAGAACGCCTCGTTCTGATGGCCGTGGCCTTTGTCCCTCGCGCCCGGCGCTAGCGTGACAAAATGGGCCTGGAGGCTGTGGGTGACAAAAGGCTCGTTGGCGGGACTGATGATGTTTTTCTCCCTTGCCCCGCCGCCGTCTAGATAGTCGCGGTAGTCTTTGGTAATCACCCGCGGCGTCGTCGCCAGCCACCGGCGGCGCATCTCAGTGAGCGAATAGGTTTCGCTTTCGATGCCTTTCAGGAATCTGCGGGGCTTATCGTACCTTGGAGGAGGATTGGCCATACTGTTCCTTTTATCTAAAATCGTTCAGGCTGACAACTTTACTTTTTCGCCCCGAGGATATCGTCGAGCAATTTCATCGCCGGCCTGATGTCTTTGGTGTCGGGATCGTCCACGTCGAAATATTTCATGCCGTCCTTCCGACGCTCCTGCGACGGGATGTGTTCCTTGGGCACATCGATCCGCCGCGAGTCGCGCGGGTCGCCGGGCACGCTCATGATTTTCTGAAAGACGGCCTGCCCCTCGCGCGAGAGCATCCAGTTGATGAAGACCTTTGCCGCGTTGGGGTGCGGCGCCCGGTTCATCAGCGCCAGTTGGCCGAACGCCGAAGAGAGCGAGACGCCTTCCTTGAACTGGTACGGCTCGAATTGATCGACGGGCAGGCCCTGGTTTTTCGCCTTCGCCACCGGAGAGCCCTGGCAGGGAAGACAGAGAACGACCTTCCCGACGGCCATCCAATCCACCGCCTGGCGCAGATCCGCCGTCATCGTCACGTCCATCTCGCCGTAGAGGCGCCTGAGGTAGGGAGGGCCGAGCTGCGGGTGGTAGTAAAGATACTGCCAGGACAAGCCCGCCCCCCGGACCTGGCGTATGTCGGTGGCGACGATCCTTCCCTTCAACTTGGGATTGAGAAAATCCCAGTATGAGGGGTAATCCTTCGGGTTCAGGAGATCGGTATTGTAGCTCGCGCCCGCCCCGCTGGAGACGTTGCCCTCGTAGACGAAAACATGCAGCCGCTCCGGGTCGACGTACTTGTGCCTTCCTTCCCACCACTTGGACTCATCCAAAACCTCCGGCAGCATCAGCGCGGGTTTGATCGGGTCGAGCATCTTTCCGAGGTAGAGAACCTGGTGGAGCGAGTTGCCGCCGCCGTTGTATACGTCGGCCAGGTATTTCTCCGCTCGCCGTTCGGCGGCGATGCGCGGGGCTAACTGAGTGCCCGAGCCGGTCACGCTCGTTACTTTGATTTTCGGGTAGGCCCTCTGAAACGCCCCCGAATCGAGAACGGCGCCGTAGCCGGCCATGTAGACGGTAACCTGCCCCTCCCGCTCCGCCGCCTGCAAGGTCCTCTCCCACTCCGCCTGCGAGCCGGACTTAGTCTCTGCGGCCGGCAGTCGGAAGGGAGAAAAGAGCAATCCGAAGACTATCAGTCCGGAGGCGCCGACGATTTGTAACGCGTTAGCCATGGAGTTCCTCACTGTTTTTGTTCGATGCCCTTCATGATCTCTTTCGCCAGCTTGAAGATCGGCGTCATGTCGGCGTACTCGCTGCGCGAGACATCGAAATAGCTCTTCCCCTCGACCAGCCGCTCCTCCGGCGTGAGCATATCTTTGGGGATATCCATCCGGCGTGAGCCGGGAGCAGGCTGGCCATACAGATCCTTGGAGCTTTGCAGCGCGATCTGTCCTCTGCGAGAGAGAAACCAATTGATAAAAACCTTCGCCGCGTTGGGATGCGGGCCGCCCTTGATGAGGCTCATGGAGCCGCCGCCCGTGCTTAGCCCCTGCCCCTCTTTCCAGCCTTTGTCCTCGAAGTCGCCGAGCGGAAGTCCTTGCGTTCGCGCGAGGTCCACCCCCCTGCACCCGATGCAGAGGGCGAATTTTCCCTTAGCCAGCCAATCCACGATGAGGCGTCGATCGCCGAACGTCACGTCCATCGTCCCATAAACTTTCCGGATCCACTCCGGGCCGATCTCCGGGTGATAATAGAAAAACTGGAGTGTCGCGCCGAGACCGGTCTCGGTGAGCGGCTGGGAGGCGATCTTCCCCTTCCACTTGGGATTGATAAGATCCCAGTACGACTTGAGCTCCTTGGGATTCACCAGCTCCGTATTGTAGGAGATGCTTCCACCGCCCAGATTGGCGATATAGACGAAGATATACTTCCCCTCGGCGTCCGTATAAGTGTGCTTCCCTCCATACCATTTGGATTCGTCGACAACCTCGGGAAGAATCAGCGCGGGAGGAAAATCGTCGAGGATCTTGCCCCGATAGAGGAGGGTATGACTCGTGTTGGCGCCCCCGCTGTAGATATCCGCGAGGACCTTGCCGGCCCGCGCCTCGGCTAAAATTCTTGTCCCGATCTGGTTGCCCGTGCCGTTGACCGTAACCAGCTTGATTTCGGGAAACTCTTTGTTGAATTCAGCCAGCAGCGGGGCCTGACCATACCGCCCGACATAGAGATTGAGACGCCCCTCTTTCCTGGCCGCGACGACCGTCTTCTCCCACTCGGCCTGCCAGCCGCCTTTCGTTTCCGCCGCCGAGAGCGAGAGAGGCGCAGAGAGCAGCCCTAGAGCTAGCCATCGGCAAGCGCCGACGATCGGTAATTTGCTGGTCATCCCGTCTCCGAGGCGCAATATCCTCCGATTGTGGAAAATTTGTCAAGCGGTCGAGCGGGAGGAGAGAAACGGTCTGCAACGCGATGAGCGACCGGTTCGGGAACCGAGATCGGCTCAGGGCCGTTGGGGCTGCGGGCTTTCCGAATCTAGCGCGATTGAAGCTGCTTGACGAAGCCTTCTTTGGCGAGCTGGTCCATCGGCGCGGCGTCGTAGAACGACTTGAGATCGGCCCCCTTGGCCTTCGGATTTCTGGTGGCGATCTCCTCCAGCGCCGTCTCCACCTCCTCCGCGCTTACGGTGGGGAAGTCGCGGATGTAGCCCAGAACGTAGGTGTGGAAGGCGCTGTCGAGCAGTTTCGCGTCGGCGGTCCGTGTGTACTTTCCCAGGACCTTGACCGTAAAATCGGGGTTGCTCTTGGCGAACTTGATCCCTTCTAGGGTGGCTTTGAGGAACCGGTTGAGCGTCTGGGAGCGATTCTTGATAAAGGCGTCGGTCGTCACCAGCGCCGTGCCGGGATACCGGTACTTGAGGTTACCCAGATTGAGAATCTCCTTGAAACCCAGCTCTTTAGCCCTCTCTAGCGTCGGCGACGATATGAGCGCACCCTTGATCAGCCCCTGCTGCATGAACAGCAGATTCTCCGGCACGCCGCCGGTCTGGATCACTTTGATGTCTTTGTTGGGGTCGAGTCCCCACTCGCTCACCGCCTTCCTGAGCCCTACGTCGGTGAGAGAGCCGAAGCGGCTGACGCCGAAGGTTTTGCCCTTCAAGTCCTGCGGGCCGGCAATGTCGGGCGTCGTCATAAAGCTCATCGGAATCACGTTGATGATGTTTCCGATAAGCTTCACCTCCGCGCCGGAAAGCCGGGAGAGTATGGCGGCCGCGCCGGAGCCTTGCGCGATCTGCGCGTCTCCCGAAATGAGCGTCGCGATGGCCTGGGAGCCGGCGACGTAGATCAGCTTGACGTCGAGTCCGTGCTTCTTGTAAATCCCCGCTTCCTGGGGAATCCAACTCGACAGCGAAACCGCGGCGATCGAGGAGTAGACGACGTTTAGCTTCTCGGCTTCCGCGCCGCGCGCCGTGGAGAACGGCACGACAAGGCAGAAAACGGCGCTAAAACAGAGACTTCGGAGCGAACGCATAAGCAAATAGTTCAACGCGGTTGGATAGAAGCACTCTAATGCTCTTTCCTTTTCACTGCAAGCGCGTTTAAAGGTTGATTGTTCAACTCCTTTTTAGTAGGCTTCGCCCGTTCAGTTTTACGATGCGCCTAATACTCGTTTTCATAACGCTGGTTGCGTTTCCGCCGTGGATTTTGTCCGGCTGCGCGATGCCTTGGCCACCGTTCATGGGGGATTATATTCCTTCGTGGATGCGGGGAGAGGATCCGGAAAAAAAGCCCGTCGTTGAAACGTCGTTGCCGTCCTCTCAGCCGGCGCCGGCTCAATCGGCCCCCGCCCCGGCCGAGACCAGGGCGAAGCGAGAGGCAACGCCCGCAGCGGCGGCGGCGAAAAGGGAACTGGTGGAGAAAGTAAAGGCCGTGCCGGAACGGCCGACCGCGCTGCAAGAGGCGCCCGGGCCGACAGCCGACGACCGGCTGTTGGGGTTATGGCAACAGGAGGTAGACAAGGCGATGGCGCTGCCGACCGGGCAGCGAAAGATCCAGCTTTCCATGCACCTGGTGGAGAACGATCGCGTCCGCTACTTTGTCAGCTATTTCTGCAAGGCCCGGGGCATATATATGGCCGAGGCGCTGGCGCGCTCGGGCCGTTACGTCCCGATGATGGCGGCGATTCTCCAACAGGCCGGCTTGCCGGAAGAGCTGGTTTATCTCTCCTTGATCGAAAGCGGCTTCTCGCCTTACGCAACGTCAAGATCGAGAGCGGTCGGGCCGTGGCAATTCATGCGCACGACCGGAATCCGCTATGGACTCAGGATCGACAGTTGGGTCGACGAGCGTCGCGATCCGGTGAAGTCGACGCGCGCCGCCGCAGCCTACCTTAAAGACCTCCACCAACAGTTCGGCGAGTGGTTTCTGGCCGCAGCCGCCTACAATGCGGGCGAAGGCAGCGTGGTCAACGCCATCCAGCGCTCCCAGACCAACGACTTTTGGCGGGTGAGCCAGGCAACCGATCTCAAGGAGGAGACCCGCAACTACGTGCCCAAGTTTATCGCCGTGGCCTTGATCGCGAGCGAGCCGGAGAAGTGCGGCTTGAACGGGATTTCCTATGAGCCGCCGCTGGCGTACGACGAGGTGAGCATCCAGCGGCCGCTTAGCCTTGAGATCGTCGCCAGGCTGGCGAAAGTCACGGTCGGTGAGATTAAAGAACTGAACCCGGCGCTGTTGCGCAATACGACGCCGCCCACGACGGAAAATTTCAGGCTGCGGGTCCCCGCCGGTGGCAGAGCGGCCTTCGAGCAGGCCTACAAAGCGACCTTCGACTCCAAGCAGGTTAAGGTCGTGACCTACACCGTAAAGAAGGGCGAGACGCTCGCGGCGCTCGCCAAGCGCTACCAGACAAAAGTGGATCAGATCATGGAGTTCAACGGCCTTAAGACGCCGCAGTTGCGCGCCGGCCAGCAGTTGATCGTGGTGGCTGGGACTGCAAAGAAGTGAGAAGCGAGCGCCTTATTTTCTCGCCTCGATAGGAACGTAATCCCGCTTTTCCGCCCCTTTGTAGATCTGCCTGGGGCGGGCGATCTTCATCTTCTGCTCCGGGTCGAGCAGCATCTCTTCCCAGTGGGCGATCCAACCGATCGTGCGGGCGATCGCAAATAATACCGAGAACATGTCGATCGGCAGCCCCATCGACTGATAGATGAGACCCGAGTAGAAATCGACGTTCGGATAGAGCTTGCGCTTGATAAAATAGTCGTCTTCCAGCGCGATCCGCTCCAGCTCCAGCGCGATATCGAGCAGCGGGTTGCGGCCCTTCAGCTCAAAGACATCGTAAGCGACCTTCTTGATAATCTTGGCCCTGGGATCGTAGTTCTTGTAAACCCGGTGGCCGAATCCCATGAGCCGCCCTTCCCCCGACTTAACTTTTTGGATGAAGGCAGGGACTTTGTCCTTCGAGCCGATCTCGCTGAGCATGCGAAGCACCTGCTCGTTCGCCCCGCCGTGCAGCGGCCCGTAAAGCGCAGCCGCGGCCGCCGCCACGGAACAATAGGGATCGGAGTGGGCGCTCCCGACGCCGCGCATGACGCTGGTGCTGATGTTCTGCTCGTGGTCGGCGTGGAGGATGAATAAGACATCCAACGCCTTCTCCAGCACCGGATGGGGCTGGTACTTGAGCTCGGTCATCTTGAAGAGCATGTTGAGAAAATTTCCGGTGTAGCTCAGATCGTTGTCCGGGTAGGAGTAGGGCATGCCGATACTGTGGCGGTAGGCGAACGCCGCGATCGTCGGCATTTTGGCGACCAGCCGGTAGGTCTGCTTGTCGCGCGACTCGGCGTCGAAAATGCTCTTGGCCTCGGTATAAAATGTCGACAGCGCCCCGACCGTGCTCACCAGCATCCCCATCGGATGGGCGTCGTGGTGAAATCCATCGATGAACTTTTTGACGTTTTCGTGCAGGATGGAGTGGTGCGTGATGTGATGGCTCCAATCGGCCAACTGCGATTTCGTGGGCAGCTCGCCGCGCAGGATCAGGTAGGCCGTCTCCAGATAGCTGGCCTTTTCCGCCAACTGCTCGATCGGATAACCGCGGTAGCGGAGAATTCCCAGGTCCCCGTCGATAAAGGTAATCTTGCTCTGGCACGGCGCCGTGTTCATAAAACCCGGATCGAAGCTGACCAGCCCGCCGTCCTCCTCGGAGAGCCGGATCTGGCGCAGGTCGACCGCATTGATCGCGCTGCCGTGAACCGGGACCTCGTACTTTTTTCCGGTCCGGTTGTCGATAATCGTCAGGGTATCTGAAGCCATAGCACCTACCTTTATTCCGCCACGCTCCGGCCTTTTTCCGATCTTCCTTTATTAGACTATCTCCCGCTGAGGGTCAATGGCGGCCCCTCGGCGTGGTTTCCAGATAGGGTTGGACATCTTCCCCAGCTTGGAGTTCGGCGCGCGGATGGGGTTTTTAGCCGGGACGGGCGCTCGTTTCGAACGCGACGTCCGTCTTCGGCCGAACAACCGGCGAATCTGAATCTCTACGGAAGGATTGCCTCGAGCATTCCACGTCGCTTGAGGGTCGCCACACCCCGAGTCGAAAAATGCAGCCGCGAGCCATCGTTCACAAAATGATGGCTGACGGTGCCGGCATGGATGGGATGCTGCGAGATCTGATAGTCGTCGCTGAGACGATGTGCCTTCGCGTTGGCCAGCATAATCGCATAAAGCGTCTGCTCATGTCGATTCGTGCAGGGCACAGGCGAGGGGAAGCAGCTGAAATAACGCTCGATCAGGTCCAGATCAAAATGGCGTCGATTCATCGCCACGAGGCCAGCGTTGACGCGCGGAAGCGGCATCGACCCCAGCTCGGCGCGAAGCGCCTCGGCCGAAACCGCGTACGCATCCTGATAGTCGGAATTGAAGCAGGCGCTCCTCGTGTCTACACATTCGAGCAGCTCATCCGGGCGGCGGAAGAATAGGATGTCGCTGTCGACAAGTACGACCTGGTCGCTCGGCGAAAACACCCAGGGGTCGAACAGTTTCAGCGCACAGACAAAGTTCGGAGACTGCCGCATCTCGAGACAACGCGGATGCGCCTGCAGCGCATCCGCGTTGCGTGCATCGGCTATCCGCCGGGAGACGACGGTAGTTCTCGTCAAATGGCGTTCAAGCAGTGCCGCATCCTGCCCGGTCAAGCTGCCGTCATCATGGATCAAGATGGTAGGGGAACGCCTCGATGCGTACACGAAGGACTTCAAGGACCACAGCGCCATGTTGACGTGTTCGTGGCACAGCAACATGTGGAGCGAAAAGTCCGCCTTTGGATACGTCAACCTTCTCGTTTTCCGGATCGCGTGGACGCCGTTGACCTTCGCCGCCCAAGAGCGAACCAGGTGCTGCACCTCATATCGGAAACGTCGCAGCATCCGGTTCACAGAGGTCATTGTGCCAACTAGCAGGCTGCTGAAAAATGCACTTGAGGACAAGAAACTTGACGTTGGAAAGATGATTTCAGAGGGTAGTTGAGCACAGAGGATGAAAAGATGAGCATGGAATGCTCTACAAACTCGGTTTTCACCCCTCGCTCCATCAC
>JBGPGE010000038.1:0-38770 GCA_041483675.1 Binatia bacterium | reverse complement strand
CGATCACGCGGTTCTGGGTTTCGCGTTCCGGTTTGCCGATCATGCTCATGGCGTGACCTCCCAATGGCCACCCTTGGCCGGACCGATCCGTTTCAACCGCCCGATTTTTTTCAGAGTGGCGATGTTTTGCTTGATCTTACGCTCGGAAATCCCGACGATCTCCGCCAGCTCAGGTGCAGCCATCTTGGGATGTTGGAACAGCAGCTCCAGTATCCCTTGCTGGTTGACCGTCAGTTTTTTCCCCGACCTTTTTCCCCGACCTTTTTCCCCGACCTTTTCACCGACCCGCTCTTGGGTGGTTTCTTGGGCGGCGGCCTGCAAATGCGCCGGATTGGCGCGAAAGGTCAGCATGAGCCCCGACATCTCAAAGTCATAAACTGGCGGTTCAATGTCGTGATTGCGGCACTCGCGGTGGATCTTCTCGATGCCACGTCCCCAAGACTCGATGTAGCCGGCGCGGAAAAAGGCATTGGCGAGCAGCGGGTTGAAGGGGCGGGACGGGTGTTTGCCCAGCAGCTTTTCCAGCGTCCAGTTTTCCGGCAGGTCGCCCGGATTCCAGAGTACGATCCGGTCGTCATACACGCTGATCTGGATGGGGATGCCGCTGCTGTAGTCCTTGTGAACCACGGCGTTGAGCAGGGCTTCGCGCAGCGCGGCGTCGGGGAAGAGGAAGGTCTCCCGCCGCTGCAAGCCCTGGTAGCTGATGTACGCCTTAAGATACTTCGTGTGCAGGAGTTCGAGCGTCCTCTCCACCTGCTCGAAAAGGCTGCCGTGCACCTCGTCCTGATAGCGGAGGTCGTCGTCCGTCACGAAGAAGCCGATCTTGATCCAGGCTCCGCTCACATACTGCTCGGGGCGGTCGGAAAAGAGCAGGCAGGCGGCGCGTTTGAGGCCGTGCCTTTCGGTCAGTTCCAGGTTGCCGAGGACGACCTCCCGGCTGTCGCGTAATACCGCCCGACCCATGCGCCCGCTCTCCGTGGCCCTTTGCTTGAACAGTCGCAAGGCCGCGGCGCTGCAAGACCGCGCGGTGAAAGAAGGCTCCGGCGCATCATCCCAGTGGCGTCCACGTTTCTTCAGCAGGAACCGCTCCAGCGCCGCGCCCTTGAGCTCCTGCTTGGTGCTGCCACTCCGGTAATGGTATTCCCCTTTGTAGCTGATCGGCGTCGGATAAGGCTCCACGACAATTTCCACCAGTTCCTTGCCGCTCTCCCGCCGTAGGTTTACATCGACCATGATCCCCAGAGTATCTCGCACCTTGTTCGGGATGTCTTCCAACAGCTTCTTGGCGTTGTCCACCCCGACGGCCACTCCCCTGTCGTTGCGTCCGATAACCAACACACCGCCTTCGGCGTTGGCGAAGCCGCAGATCCACTTCAGGTATTCGTCCCGCCAGGACTCCTTCCACTCGATGCGCTGGTTTTCTTTCATACCAGCCGAGTCCTTCCAGTGAGCAATTCCTGCATCATGCCCTGCTTGAGGGCGCGGGTCTTCTCCCGCCGCTGCTCCAACGCCACAAGCTCCGCGTCCATATCCGACAGTACCTCGGCGATGGCGGTTTGTTCGGGGAGGGGTGGGAACGGAATCTCAGTCTTCTTTGCCCCTGAAATCGTGTAAGTGCCGACAGTTGTGCCAGCGGAGGCATCGGTGATCTGTTTCATGACCACCTTCGTTAAATAAAGCTGCCGAAGAAACTCAGCCGAGACTTTCCCGCGTATCTTGAACCAGATGATGTTCCCGTCCTTGAAATAAAATTCTTGCTCGTCCCTAACGACGTAAACTTTGCCCAGTGTTCCGACACCGGTGACTAACATGTCGCCAACTTCGGGAACGCCGTGAGCGGTTCTGAATGATTCATACAACGATTTGGTGATGAATAGTTCGTTGTCCAGGCGACCCGTTTCACCCAGGACGGCCAATTCCCTTGCTCTGTAGAAAGGTATCCCTTCAGACTTCCATTCGCTCTGAAAGACGCGTTTGCTGGACGTAATCTCGAATAATTCCCCCAGCCGCTTCACCTCCCACTCGCCTTGGAAGCCGGGGAGGCGTTTTTGGCCGGTGAGGAGTTGCTGCATGGCGGCCTGTTTGAGGTCGCGCTTCTTGGCGATGAGCCGGTCCAGCCCGCCCATCAGCGCATCCACATCGCTCAACGCCTCCGCGATGGTGCGTTGTTCGGGGAGAGGCGGGAGGGGAATCGGCAGGTATAAAAGTTTTGAAACTGATAATCCAGGTTGAGCAGAAGACTCAGAATACTGGTTGAGTTCCATTCTACCCAGCACCAAGGTTAGCCAGCGAATGTCTGTCCGCGCCAAGGCAGTTACAACGATGGCATGTTCCGATGCAAAAAACTTCCCCGCTACGCCCAAAACATTCCCGCACAGTGCCCCCTGTCGCCCAATTAGGGCATAGCTTCCATCGTGTGTGAAACGCTTTGCAAAACCGCGAAGACCGTTACCTCCAAAGCATGGGTATTTAGAGTACTCATCAATGTTGGCGCTCGTGATTCCTTCTCCACTTTTCATGGAACAGGCTTCCGAAAGTTTTGCGGCATCCCACTCCTCCGGAATTACCCCCACCTCGGTCTGCTTGTAGCCGGGCTTCACTTCCATACCGCTCCCATCATTTTGAGGTGTCCGTCCACGCGGGCGGCAAGCGCCGCGATTTCGCCGCTCAGTTGCGGCAGTGGGGTGGCGTAGCGTTCGGCCAGTTGGCGGATGCGGCCGGTGAGCGTCTGCGAGACGCGGTCCAGTTCACCCTGGACGGCGGCGGCGAGCGTGGCCAGCCATTTGTCGTCCACCACGAGCGTCTTGATCTCGTCCTCGTTGAGCTTGGGGTATTTGGCGTCTAACTTTGCGTCCATGTCTTCCTGCGCTTTTTTTAACCGGCTCTTCGCGTCGGCCTGCTTTTCAAGAAGGGCGGCATAATCTTCCAATGCCTTGCGCTCATCGGCAAACTCCGGGTCTTTGCCGATTTCTTTGAGGCGAGCCTTCAATGCCTTGACGGTGATCTTCTGCTTATCGCCTTCGCCCTCGATGACTTCGGCCAGCAGCTCTTCCTCACCGCCCTGTTCTTCTTTCTGTTCGTCGAGCTGCTGCTCGATTGCCGCAAGTTCGCCTTCGATTGCCTCGATGGCCTGTCGTTCGGCCACAAAGTAGCGGGCAATCAGAATCGCTGCGGGAATCAGGTCGGATTTGAAACGGCGCTTTCCTTTGTTGTAGTCGTGCGCCTCCGGCCAGACCAATTTGCCGTCCTTGTTTTTCACTTGAAGAATCTCGCGAGGCTGTGCGCCCGCCGTCCAGCCGTCGCTGGTAATGACGTAGCAATCGTCCTGCATGATCTCCGCCCAGTATTCCATGAGGTGTTGATACACGTCGTAGGCGTCGAGCAGCGGCGCTTGCTTGCAGGTGGCGAGCAAATCCTCGGCGATGGTTTCGATGAGCGCCTTGGGATGGCCATCCTTGTCGAAATTCTTGAGCAGCGGGGTGCCGGCCTTTTTCCACTTCGTGAACAGTTTGGTCACGGATTCATTGTAGGCGGTGAACTCTGCGTGGCCGAAGATGGCGGCTTTGACTTCGCCGATGGGCATGTTGAGCTGGGTGTAGCTGGGCCGGTCGCCCTTCTTGAACAGCGTGGCGCGCACCGCCGGGAAGACCTGCCAGTAACTCTTGAGGTCATCAATGTCGCGGTCCGGAATGCCGCCGCGCAGGTGGCCGTCGATGTCCTGCAAATCCTCCGGCTCGGTGCTGTCGATGTAGTGCGGGAGGTTGAGGTTGTAGTCGTTCTTCGGGTCGCTGATCTCGGTCACCGGAACCATGCGCGAGTAGCGCGGAATTTCAACCTGTTTGGTGAACGTGTCCACGATCTTGTGAATGTCCTGCTCGCGCAGGCGATTCTTCGGGCCGTCCTTGATGAAGCCCTTGGAGGCGTCAATCATAAAAATCCCACCACGAGCGGTGGCGTTTTCCTTGTCGAGCACGACAATGCAGGCGGGGATGCCCGTGCCGTAAAAGAGGTTCGCCGGCAGGCCGATGATGCCCTTGATGTAGCGACGCAGGACGAGGTTTTTTCGGATCGCGGCCTCGGCATTGCCGCGAAACAGCACGCCGTGAGGGAGAATGCAGGCGCCTTTGCCGGCGGCCTTGATGGAGCGGACGATGTGCAGCAGGTAGGCATAATCGCCCTGTTTGCCGGGCGGGACGCCGTAGTGCTGGAAGCGCTGCCACGGATCGTGCTCGGCATCGAGGCCGGTGCTCCAACGCTTGTCGCTGAAGGGCGGATTGGCGACGACGTAGTCGAAGGTCTTGAGCGCGTCGCCGTCTCTGAAATAAGGATTGGCCAACGTGCTCTGCCCCGCTCCTTTAATTTCTGCAATGGCGTAGTCGTGCAGGATCATATTCATGCGCGCGAGGCCGGCGGTTGAGGAATCTTTTTCCTGCCCGTAGAGGGTGACTTTCACGTCCTTCCCGTGGCGGGCTTCGTCGCCGATTTTCAGAAGCAAGGAGCCTGAGCCGCAGGTGGGGTCATAGACGGTGGTGTCGTTGGATGTATGAGCGTGGCGGATGCCGAGAATTTGCGCGATCACGCGGCTGACTTCGGCGGGGGTGTAGAACTGGCCCTTGCTCTTGCCGCTCTCCGTGGCGAAGTGCCGCATCAGGTATTCGTAGGCGTCGCCAAGGAGGTCGTCACCGTCGGCACGGTTCTTGGAGAAGTCGAGCGCTGGACTTTCAAAGATGGCGATCAGGTTGCTGAGCCGCTCCACCATTTCCTGGCCGCTGCCGAGCTTGTTCGGGTCGTTGAAGTCCGGCATATCGGACAACTGATTCGCCTGGGCGAGGGGTCCGAGAATCTTCTTGTTGATCTGGTCGCCGATGTCGGACTTGCCCTTGAGCGCAACCATGTCGGCAAAGCTCGCGCCTGGAGGAATCGTGATGGGAGCGTAGGGCTGGCCGGCGTAGCGGTCGCTGACGTATTTCACGAACAGAAGGACGAGCACGTAGTCCTTGTACTGCGAAGCATCCATGCCGCCGCGCAGTTCATCGCAGCTCGCCCAAAGAGAAGAGTAGAGTTCGGATTTCTTGACGGCCATGAAGGCTTCTTTAGCGCGGTTTTGCTGCGCCCTACCGTTATAGCTACAATCTACTACTATTTACTGTACCGTCCCGTATAATCCAAGGAGATACTCCGGAGCGATGGAGGAGGGGAGCACATGGCCCGGCACTACTCAACCAAAGACTTCTTCCGGCAGATTCCGAATGCCTTGCTCGCCCGTTTTTGTCGTGCCACCACTTAGGATTTGGAAAGGTAGATGAGTTACTCGGATGCGAAAACCCCGTGAAATTATTCAAAACTATCCTCGTAGAAGACAGCCGAGGACCTCTATGCAAAGCAATGCGCGCGTGCAACCGGATGTTTCTTTAGAAGTGGAAACTTAAAGAGGGCTGAATTCTCTGCAGAATGAATGGTTAAGAGGTTGTCCAAAAATTGAGTAGGCAGTACGTACAATTATCGTCAAACAAACTTAGGCGACGCGCCGGACTTTGATTTTGCCTGCGTATTTTTCAGCCTGGGCGAGGTCGTAGGATGCCTGTAGCCGGAGCCACGTTTCGGCGCCGCCGCCGAAGGCTTTGTCGAGTCGGATCGCCATTTCCGGGGAGATCGCCGCTTTGCCATTCACCAGATTGTTGAGCGCCTGCCTTGTGACGCCAAGAATTTTCGCTCCCTGTGTCACCGAAATGCCGAGCGGCTCAAGACAATCGTAGCGAACAGATAGGCCAGGGTGCGGCGGGTTTTTCATGGGCATGTTTTTTCTCCTAATGATAGTCGACGAGATCCACGTCGTAAGCGTTGCCATTGTTGAAGCGAAAGATGATGCGCCGGTCGTCGTCTTCAAAAAGCATCCTGAGACCCCGGTGCTTAAACGAGGCGATTATTAAAACATATCCTAGTCTGACAAGTTATGCTTGTCAATCCGATCGCGCAGCCTCCCGGCCTCAATTCCATTACCACCGAGGTTGTTGAGTCGTAGAAATCTGACCCCTCCCTGGGCGTTCAAACGTCGCCAGTCTAGACATCCCTTCAACGAGTGTGATAGTTAACACCCGTTCGGAAGGCTGACGCGTCGACGCAAATTTGCGGGCGCGAAACTTCGGCGAAGCAACGCTGCATTAGGATCGGTTTTGCCGCGCGCCGAAGAATAAGCCAAAAGATATTACCATGAGACTTCCTCATCGAGATCGGATCGACCTGGGGCCGTCGGCCTACGAGCGCTTTCTTGAAAGAGAAGCGATCCCCGTCGTCAAAGGCTATTTCATCGAGGACTTAAAAGAGCTGGAACTCAAGCCGTGGCAGCGGATGGGCGCGCTCGGCTGCTATCTCAACATGGGCGATCAGCAGGAGCACGACGCCTATGTCTGCGAGATCGCGCCCGCGAGCCAGACTTTGCCGCAACGCCACCTCTACGAAACGCTCCTGTACGTCGCGACCGGACGCGGCGCGACGACGGTATGGCACGAGGAGAGCGGCAAGCGGACTTTCGAATGGAGCGCGGGCGCGATCTTTGCGATTCCGCTCAACGTCTCGTACCAGCATTTCAACGTCTCGAAAGACGAGCCGGTGCGGTTTCTGGCGGGCACCAACCTGCCTCACCTGCTCAATCTCTTTCACAACGAAGAGTTCATCTTCCGCAATCCTTTTCAATTCCGCGACCGGTTCAACAACGACGCGGACTTTTTTCGCTATAACGAGCGGCTCACGGTGCGCAGCTGGGAGACCAACCTGGTTCCCGACGTCAACGCGTTTCCGCTCGACGACTATCCGATGAAGGGGAAGGGCGTGCGCATCATGCGCTTCGGCATCGCGGGAACGACCTACGGCTGCCACATTCAAGAATATCCCGCCGGGAGCCGCAGTACATTCCACCGTCACGGGCCCGGCGCGATCGTCTGTATCACTCAGGGGACGGGCTACGCGATGGTGTGGCGCGAGGAAGACAAGGAGCGGCAACGTTTCGCCGTCCGCCCCGGCTCGATCTACTCGCCCGGCGACCTCATGTATCACGGCCACTTCAACACCGGACATGGGATCATGCGCCACTTCGCCATGCGCGGGCGCAGCCCCAAGTATAGCCAGGACAAGTACCGCACGCCGCTGCACGACATGATTCCGTTCGACGAGGAGCCGCCCGAGGTCCACAAGGAGTATTTGCGGGAGCTGGCGAAGAACGGCGTCACGGAAGCGGTCTCGGTAGTGAAAGAATGAGGGTAGGTCACTGTAGTTCCAAAAGGCCGACAGGCCGTCATTCCGGCCAAGTCAGCCTAAGGCTGACGCGAGCCGGAATCCAGGAAGGGGAATGCGGCTGGATTCCCGCTTTCGCGGGAATGACGGAATAGGGTATTTTGCGCACGAATGGAATTCGCATTCGAAGAGTAGCCCCGGACGTAATTCCGGGAAGTTTGAGATAGGTGAAACCCATATGGAAACTCTGGCTTATAACGATCTGCGCGGCTTTATCGAAGAGGCGAAGAAAGTCAGCGACTGGCGGGAGATCGACGGGGCCGACTGGGACGGCGAGATCGGCGCGCTGGTCGAGACGGCGGCGGAGATGGTGCCGCAGCCGCCGATGCTGATCTTCAACCGGATCAAAGGATATCCCGCCGGTTTTCGCGTGCTGAGCCTTCCCTACGCCGCCTATAAGCGAGTGGCGGTGGCCTTTGGCCTCCCGCCGGAAAAAAGCAAGCTGGAACTTATTCGTCTGCTGGCCAAAAAAATGAAATCGGCCAAGGCGATTCCGCCCCAAATCGTCAAAAGCTCGCCGCTTATGGAAAACGTGATGGAAGGCGACAAAGTCGATCTGTTCAAATTCCCCGCCGTTCGTTTCCACGAGCAGGACGGCGGGCGCTACATCGGCACCGGCGACTGTCTCATCAACGCCGACCTCGAAGGCAAGTTCATCAACATGGGGACCTACCGGATGCAGCTCCACGACCGCAACCTGCTGGGTCTCTGGATGAGTCCGGGACAGCACGGGCGGCTCATCTGCATGAAGTATTGGGAGCAGGGGAAGAGCTGCCCGGTCGTGGTGAATTTTGGCCTCCATCCGGTGGTCTTTTCGATTTCGCACACAAAAATCGCCTGGGGACAGTCGGAGCTCGATCAGGTGGGCGGCATTATCGGCAGGCCGCTGGAAATTATCCGCGGGCCGCTGACCGGGCTGCCGATACCGGCCAGCTCCGAGATCGCCATCGAAGGCGAAGTGCCGCCGCCGAGCGTGGAGTCGCGGCCCGAGGGGCCGTTCGGCGAGTGGCCGGGCTACTATTCCGGCGGCACGTTGGGAACGGGCGAGCCGCAGCCGGTGATCAGAGTCAAAGCAATTTATCACCGCAACGATCCGATCTTAGAAGACGAAGCGCCGCTGTGGCCGGGCGCGGTCAAGATCGACCTCAATCCGACCGCCGGGATTCTCTGGGACCAATTGGAAAGCGCCGGCATCCAGGACGTGGTCGGGGTTTACAACCACACGCCCTATCTCTGCGTCGTCGCGATCAAGCAGCGCTACGCCGGCCACGCGAAGCAGGCCGGGCTGGCGGCGCTCAGCTGCTCAGCCGCCGCCAGGAACGGGCGGTACGTCGTCGTGGTGGATGAAGACATCGATCCGACGAACATGAAAGAAGTCCTCTGGGCGATGATGACACGGGTAGATCCGGCGACCAACATCGACCTCATCGACAAGTGCTGGAGCACGCCGCTCGACCCGCGCATGCCGCCCGATAAGCGAGCGAACAAAGACCATACCAACAGCCGGGCGGTCTTTTACGCGGTGAGGCCGTTCGAATGGCGCGACAAGTTTCCCAAGACGAGCCGGACGAGCCGCGAGATGCGCGAGCAGATCGTGAAGAAATTCGGAGATGTGATTCCGTTTCCGAAGGGGTGAGAGTTGATGAAAACCCTTCGCCTTCAGACGAAGAAAGAGATCGTCACTCCCGCGCAAGCGGGAGTCCAGGCATCGAAGAACCCTGGATTCCCGTTTTCACGGGAATGTCGGAGGGCAAAGTCGACTTTTCGAAAAAAGTTCGTCATGCCCGCCCATTCGACGAGCTCAGGGTGGCGAGCCTGTCGAGCCACGAAAGCGGGCATCCAGGACCCCTAGCAAAGGGTCGGAATGCAAAAGACTGGATTCCCGTTTTCACGGGAATGACGCGACGCGCAAACAACATGAATCGAAAGACAAAATATTTCTTCGCCACATTGCTTGCAGCGATTCTTGCTGCGCCCCTGGTCAGCGCCGCGGATGCGCAGACGGAGTGGGAGAAGACGCTCGCCGCGGCGAAAAAAGAGGGGACGCTGGTTGTCGGTATTCCCGCCAGCGTGGAGTTAAGGAGGGCGCTCGAGTCTCGATTCCAGGAGAAATTCGGGATTTTGCTGGAGCTGCTTCCCGCTCGCGGGCCGGAGAACGTGACCCGAATCGTCAACGAATACGGCGGCGGCGTGCGCTATTTCGATATCCTGGTGGCCGGCGGCGCCACGCCTCTCACCATGGTTTCCGCCGGCGCGGCGGACGACTTCCAGTCGTACATGATCCTGCCGGAGGTGAAAGATCCGAAGCAGTGGTGGGGCGGCCACATCTGGGAAGACAACGTCAGCACCAAACGCCACATCTATGCCTTTCAGTGCTACACCAGCGAGACTTTCTGGTACAACACGAGCCAAGTGGCGCTGCCGGAGATTCGCTCCTACGACGATCTGCTGAACCCAAAATGGAAAGGCAGGATAGGGTTTCTCGACCCGCGAAATCCCGGCTCGGGGCAAAACAGTTGGACCTTCCTGTGGAAGGTAAAAGGAGAAGAGTATCTCAAAAGACTGGCGCAACAAGATCTTCTTATCACGCAGAACCAGCGGCAGCTCGCGGAGGGTCTGGCGAAGGGGAAGCTCGCGTTTACGATCGGTCTCAGCCATTACAGTTTTGAAGCGTTCATGAAAGCGGGGTTGCCCGTCAGCCCTATTCCACAGATCAAAGAGGGCGGCCAGGCGAACAACGGCAGCGGCGTGATCACGGTCGTGAAAAACCCGCCCCATCCGAACGCCGCGAAAATTTTCGTCACCTGGCTGCTGAGCAAAGAAGGGCAGGAGCTTTACGGCAGGGCGATGATTCAGGGAACGCGCCGGCTTGACGTGAATACGCAATGGCTCAAGGACTTCGGGATCGAGGGTTGCAAGGACATCATGACGGTGGAGGACTATTTTCGCCTGGAGACCCACTCGGAAGCGGCGGTGCAGAAGCTCCGCACGCCCGCCATCGCGCTCGCGACGAAGATTCTCAAGTAGTAAGAAACGAGGGAAATTGAGTATGCATATGCCACCTTCGGCTTTGTACGTCATTCCCGTGAAAACGGGAATCCAGAGTTTCTCCAATCCCTGGACTCCCGCTTGCGCGGGAGCGACGACCTCTTTTTTGCCTCAACGCGCCGGGGGTTTCGACTCTCTCCGAAGACGACTTCAATATAATTAGGGAGCGGCTTATATGATTACCAAAGAAGAAAACCAACTATTGACTCAAGTCGGGCGCGGGACTCCTGCCGGTGAATTGCTGCGCCGCTACTGGCAACCCGTCGCGCTATCGGAAGAGCTGCCTGCCGGCGGCGCGCCACAGGCGGTGAAGATTTTGGGCGAACCTCTAGTCCTATTCCGCGACGACAAAGGGCGCCCGGGGCTTTTGGGCCTGCACTGCTCTCATAGGGGAACCGACCTGAGCTACGGGCGGGTCGAGGACGGCGGGTTACGATGTCTTTACCACGGTTGGCTCTACGACATCGGCGGGCGCTGTCTGGAGCAGCCGGGCGAGCCCGGCTGCGGCGAGCACCGGGACGCGATCCGCCACCCGGCCTATCCTTGCCAGGAAAAAGGCGGGCTGATCTTCACCTACATGGGACCCGGGCAGCCGCCGTTGCTTCCCAATTACGAATTTCTCGGCGCCTCGCCCGACCATCGGCTCGTCTGTAAGATCTACCACGAGTGCAATTACCTCCAGGCCAACGAAGGCAACATCGACCCGGTTCACCTCTCGTATCTCCATCGTTTTCTGGAGGATAGAAATGAGCGCTACCGCGGGGTGCGCGGCGCCGAGGAGTCGCACTACAACCTCGTCGGCAGAGACGTCGCCCCCACGATCGACGTGGAGCTGACCGACTTCGGCGTGCGCATCTACACGACGCGCAAGCAGCCGGGCGACAATGTCTATCTGAGAGTCTCCTATTTCATCCTCCCCAACCTAAGCGCTTTCCCCGGCCAGACCGGCGGCGAAGGCTACTCGGTCAACTGGCACGTGCCGATTGACGATACGCATCACTGGAAGTACATGTGTGTCTTCAGCCGCGAAGCGCCGCTCGACAAGACGGTGATCCAGCGGGAGCGCTCCGAGCTGACGCCCGATTTCAGACTGTTGCGCGACACTTCCAATCGATTCATGCAGGATCGCGAATCGATGAAGACCAAGACTTATACAGGCATGGGTCATGGCTTTCAGGCGCACGATGTCTTTGCCACCTCGAGCCAGGGTGCCGTTCAGGATCGCACGCACGAGCACGTGGTGTCGTCGGATAAGGCGATCATCGCCGCACGGAAGCTGCTTGAGAAAGCCATCAAGGATGTTCAAGAAGGGCGGGAACCGCCGCACGTGATGAGAGATCCGGCTTTGAACCGCTTTCCCCACTTGCAGGTGATCTCGGATCTGGTGCCCGGTAACGTGGACGTCAAGCAGCACACCAAAAGCGTGGAAGCCGAGGCCAGGGCGAGATTGTGACGAAACCGTTGCGGATGGGAATGGCGGGCCTGGGTGTGGCGAGCACCCAGATCCTGCCTTCGGTCTCCAAGCTTCCCTATATCAAAATCGCCGCCGCGGCCGACGTCCGCCAGGACGCGTTGGCGAAGTTCCGCAAAGAATACGACGCGGAGGTTTTCACCGGCTTCGAGGAGATGTGCAAGAGTCCGAACGTCGATTTCGTCTACATCGCCACGCCGAATGAGCTGCACGCGCGCCACGTGATCGCCGCCGCCGAGCACGGCAAGCACGCCATCGTGGAAAAGCCGATGGCGATGACGCTCGACGAATGCGAGGCGATGAATCGCGCGGCGGAGAAAAACGGCACCAAACTACTTTGCGGTCACACGCACAGCTTCGACCCGCCGATCAGAAAAGTTAGAGAGATCGTTCAGAGCGGGGAGCTGGGCAGTCTCCGTATGATCCACAGCTGGAATTACAATGAGTTCATGTACCGGCCGAGGATGAAGCACGAGCTGGCGATGAGTCGCGGAGTGGTGTTGAACCAGGGGCCGCATCAAGTGGATGTCGTAAGGCTCATCGGCGGAGGAATGGTCAAGAGTATTCGCGCGACCACCGGCATCTGGGACCCGCGCCGCCCGCACGAGGGAAGCTACGTCGGCTACCTCGAATTCGAGAACGGCGTGCCGGCCACGCTGGTCTACAGCGGCTACGGCTTCTTCGACACGGCGGAGCTGTTCTGGTGGGTGGGCGAAGGCGGGCAGCCGCGGGACCCGGAGACGAATGCGAAAGTCAGAAAACGGCTCAGCGGGATCACCGGCGCCGAGGAGGAGGAGTTGCTGAAGGAGCAGATGCGCTACGGCGGGCGGAGAGAGGGCGAGTTCAGCCACGAGTGGCAGGGCGAGCGGCATCAGCCGTTTTTCGGCTTCACGCTGGTGAGCTGCGACAAGGGAGATATTCGCCAGTCGCCCGACGGGTTGATCGTCTACGGCGAGGAGGGGAGAAGAGAGGTTGCCCTTCCGCCGGGAAGCAGGGGGCGTGAGGCTGAAGTGGAGGAGCTTTATCAGGCGGTTTCCAACAACCGGCCGGTCTTTCACGATGGGAGATGGGGAGAGGCGACGCTGGAGGTCTGTTTGGCGATTTTAGAATCGGCGAAAGAGAAAAAGGAAATCTTTCTGTCGCATCAGAGGCCGGTGGTTTGAGGATCGGTGCCGGTGAGGATCGCTCTTGGTGGTGACAGCCGCTGCCCGCTCTCCAAGCCCGCGCAATGGGGTGCTACTTATTCCCACCGGCAGTATCGGATGCGCGGGCTTTCCGACCGGGCAACGGCTGTCACTGCGAGCAATCGTTTCCACGGGAATGACGGAAAGGAAAACGAGTTTTTGAAAAACTTCGTCATGCCCGCCCTTCGACTGCGCTCAGGATAGACTCCAGCGGGCATCCAGGTCTCTGGGCGGAGGGTCAGAACGCAAAAGACTGGATTCCCGTTTTCACGGGAATGACGCGTAAGGCGCAAACAACGTGAGGCGGATGGTGAGAAATTTTTGGGCAACTGCGCTGCTGGTGATAGCGTCTCTCGCCGCTGATCCCGCTTACGCCGGCGAGGCCAAGCCTGCGGCGAGCGCGGAGTGGGAGAAGACGCTGGCGGAGGCGAGGAAGGAGGGGAAAATAGCGGTGGGGATTCCGCCGAGCGCCGAGCTGAGAAAACAGGTCGAGCCGTTGTTCAAATCGCGCTTCGGCATCGAGGTGGAGTCGTTGTCGGCGCCCGGTCCGCAAATCGCGAGCCGGATCGTTTCCGAATCCAAAGCCGCCGTGCGCTACTTCGACGCGCTGATTTTCGGCTCCTGCACCGGGGTGCCGTTGATTACCTCAGGCGCGTTCGATGCGATCGAGCCTTATATGATTTTGCCCGAGGTTAAAGACGCGAAGCTCTGGTGGGGCGGCCACATCTGGATGGACAACGTCAGCTCCAAGCGTCTCTTCTATTCTTTTATAGCCACGAAGGGGACGGAAGGGCTTTGGCAAAATACCACGCTGGTGAAGCCCGAAGAGGTCCGCTCCTTCGACGATCTGCTCGATCCCAAATGGAAAGGCAAGATCGGCTTCAGCGATCCGCGCGTGGCCGGCTCGGGCCTGTCGGTCTGGTCGTTCCTCTGGGATATTAAGGGCGAGGATTACTTGAGAAAGCTCGCAAGGCAGGAGCTGTTCGTCAGCCAAAACCTGCGGCAGATCGCCGACGCGCTGGCGAAAGGGAAACTCGCGATCGCCCTGGGGATCGGCTTCGCGCAGACCGAGCCGTTCGTCAAAAGCGGCCTGCCGCTGAAAGAATTGCCGCAGCCGCGCGAGGGACTGCCGGGCAGCAACGGCTACGGCACTCTGGGCGTCGTCAAAAATCCGCCGCATCCCAATGCGACGAAGGTATTCGTCAACTGGCTGCTTGGCAAAGAGGGACAGGAGTTCTATAGCAAAGTGATGCTGCAATCGACGCGGCGGCTGGATGTGGACACCCAATGGATGGTAAAGGAAGGGGTCGAGGCGGCGAAGGATTTTCTCAGCTTGAAAGAGTACGAACAGCAAAGGAACTATCTCGAAGACAAATGCGTTGGCATAAGGCTACCGTCACAAAAATTCGCAGAAGCGGTTCTGCAATAAAAGAGGAGGAAAGATTGTTATGGCACGCGATCAACGGGTGAGCGTATTGATGGAGGCGTTCGAGAAGACCGCCTACTTCCGGTGGATGAGAAAGCAGGGAATTCCCGTCATCGAAGGTTACGGGTTGGCAGATGTCCGTGACGTGGAGACGAAATTCTGGCCGCGCATCGGCGGCAAGGCGGCCTTCCTGAACCTCTACGGAATGGAAGGGGTGACCGGCATGTACGTCGCAGAGATCCCGGCCGGCGGTGCCCTGGAGCCGGAGAAACATTTTTACGAAGAGGTGATCTGTATCCTCGAAGGACAGGGCGCCACGGAGATATGGCAGGAGGGCGGCAAGAAGCAGATGTTCGAGTGGGGGCCGTGGAGCCTGTTCGCGCCGCCGCTCAACACGCGCCATCGGCTGATCAACGGCGGGCGCCAGCCGGTCAAGTTCCTGGCGGTGACGAACGCCCCGTTGTTGCTTGACGTAGTGCACAACGAAGAATTTATTTTCAACTGCCCCTATGATTTCACCGACCGCTACGCGGGCGCCGAAGGCTATTTCAACATGGGGCAGAAGCGCTACGAGACCGGGATGCAGCACATCTGGGAGACCAACTTCATCATGGACATCCAGTCGGCGGCAGTGGACCAGCGCGACGTGAAGGGCGCGGGAGTGCACATCACTCAGTTCGAGCTGGCGGGCAACGGCCTGATCGGCCACATCGCGCAATGGCCTTCGGGACGATACCATAAGGCGCACTACCACGGTCCAGGGGCGATTCTCCTGGGCTTGCAGTCGTCCGGCTACGTTCTTATCTGGTCGAAGGAGCTGGGAACCGAGCCCTACAAGAACGGCCGCGGCGATGAAGTTGTCGAGGTCAAATGGAAGCAGGGGAGCGTCTATTGCCCGCCGGGCGGATGGTTCCACCAGCATTTCAACACCGGCGCGCAAGCCGCGCGCCATCTGGCGGTTCGCTATGGCAGCCGCATTCACCCGATCGGCTTCAAGATCGCCGATAAGCGCAGCGAAGACGGCGTTTACATCAGCGTGAAGCAGGGGGGCACGCTGATCGACTACGCAGACGAAGACCCGCAGATCCGGAAACACTACGAAGAGGAGATGAAGAAGAACGGCGTCGTGAGTCAGATGCCGGCGGTGTAAGGAAAGGATGAAGGATGACGGAGATACGTGATGCGCGATACGAGATACGAACGACGAGATACGAGAATTACAACGAATGACCGGCGAATCGGCGGATAACATCGGCGTTCTGCCGCGAGCCTATGCTGCCCGCCTGGGTGTGCGCTCTCTGCTTTTGACTTTGCTCCTGGCGCTCATCGCCTTCCTGGTCCTGACGCCGCTCATTTTGCTGCTGCTCAACAGTTTTCAGATCGGCAAGCCGGGCGGAGAGGTGATCTATAGTTTGGAGGGGTGGCGGCAGGCCGTCAGCAGCGTCGGCATCGTCGATGCCGTCTACAACAGTTTTTCCTTGGCTGTCACCCGCCAGTTGATCGCCACCGTGGTCGGGATCTTTCTCGCCTGGCTGCTGGCGCGGACCGATATTCCGATGAAAGACGGGCTGGAATTTATGTTCTGGCTCTCCTTCTTTCTTCCGGCGCTGCCCGTGACTCTGGGCTGGATTCTGCTGCTGGACCCGAAGTACGGACTGCTCAACCAGGCGATCGCCCAGCTTCCCTTTGTCCACAGTCCACCATTCGACATCTATTCCTACTGGGGCATCGTCTGGGTTCATCTGGCGACCACGGGCCTATCCATCAAAGTGATGTTGCTGACGCCCGCGTTTCGCAACTTAGACGCTTCGCTGGAAGAGAGCTCGCGCGTCGCCGGAGCGGGAGCGATCCGGACGCTGCTGCGCATTATTGTCCCGATCATGATGCCGGTGATTTTAGTCGCGACCATCCTGGGGATCATCCGCTCTCTGGAAGCCTTCGAGATCGAGCTGATTTTGGGCGTGCCGATCGGCCTCCACGTCTTTTCCACCAAGATCCACAGCTTCGTCACGCACGAGCCGCCGCAATTCCCCGCGGCCACGGCGCTCGGCACGTTTGTTTTGGTGATCCTCCTTGGGTTGGTCGCGTTGCAGCGGCTCTATCTCGGCCGGAGATCTTTTACCACGGTGACCGGCAAGGGTTTCAGCACGCGGCCGATCGCTCTTGGCCGTTGGAAATATCCGGTGTTTATCGCGGTGCTCGGCACCGCCCTCATGATTACGGTGGTGCCGACGGCGTTCCTGTTTCTCGGCACGTTCATGAAGCTCTTCGGCTTCTTTGCCATCAAGGATCCCTTCACCCTGAATAACTGGGCCGGCGTCTTGTCCGATCCGATTCTGCTGCGCTCGCTGAAAAATACTCTGGTGCTGGGCTTTTCGTCGGCCGGCATAGGCGTCGTGCTCAGCTCCGTCGTCGCCTACGTCATCGTGAAGTCGCGCTACAAAGGGCGGGCGGTGCTGGACTTTCTCTCGTGGCTGCCATGGTCGATCCCCGGCATCCTGCTGGGCATGGCGCTGCTTTGGACCTTTCTGTTAATCCACAAGGTCGTGCCGATCTACGGCACGATGGGGGCGCTGGTGATGGCGATGTCGATCAGCGGCCTGCCGGTCTGCATTCAGGTGATCAAGAGCTTCCTCATGCAACTGAGCGATGAGCTGGAGGAAGCCTCGATGGTGGCCGGCGCTTCGTGGTTCACCACCTACCGGCGCATCCTCGTGCCGCTGCTCCTGCCCTGTCTGATCGTCGTCGGTCTGCTCGAATTCATCTCCGCCGCGCGCAACATCAGCACCGTCGTGCTGCTCGCCACCGGACAGACCCGCACGCTCTCTCTACTGATGCTCGACTACACTGCCGGCGCGGAGCTGGAGCGCGCCACGGTCGTCGCGACGATCATCGTCGCGATCGTCATCATCGCCGCTTTGACCGCCCGGTCTCTCGGCGGGCAGTTGAGAATCAGGGGCTAGGCCCTTCCTCTTTTCCGTTGACCTTCGTCGTGAATTCAATTAGCTCTAGGCGGGGCGCTCATTGGGCAGGGGACAACCATCCTTCGGGGACTATAATTCAGCCGCGGGAGGACCGATCATGCTGGCAACCCGAGTGGTGCAAAAAGAGGGGGTTTTCTATTTCGCCGCCGTGAAGGCGGAGGAGCTGTTAGAGCGGGTCCGGTTTACCAGCCGCTACTACTTCGAAGGCGAGGAAATCGCGCCGGACGACGCCGGGCAGGACGAGGTCGCGCGGTTCATCGGCGGCATCGAAAAGAGCGAAAAGTCGTTCCAGCGCGTCCTCAACCGGAGAAAAATCAGCCAGATCGTCAACTTCTACGAGACCGCCGTAAGCCAGCCGCTCATTCCCGGCACGATCCTTCTGTTTACCGACGAGACCCTCGGCTTTCGCCGTCAGGACGGGTCCGATAGCGTCGGTTTTTTGAGCGAGCCCAGGGGCAAGTTTCTGATCATCGACGGCCAGCACCGGCTGGCGGCGCTCCATTTTTTCAGCCAGAAGCATCCCGATACTTCCAAGCAACTTGATGTCCCGTGCGTGCTGTTCGACGGCAAGAGCGCGGATTTCGCCACCGAGATGTTCGTCGTCATCAACTCGACGCACACGCGCATCAACAAATCGCATCTGGTCGATCTCTACGAGCGGGTCTCCTGGGAGACGCCGGAGAAAAAGCTCGCCGCAAAAGTGGTCAATTTGCTCTACCAGGAGAACGACTCCCCGCTGCGTTACCGGATCAACCGGCTGGGCGGCCGGAGCCGCCAGGAAAAATGGATTTTGCAGTCCGAGGTGTTCAACGAGATTTACAAGGTCGTGCTGTCCCATCGCAAATTCTTCGACGAACATTTTCAATTCCGCTCCGACTATGTTTACGCGCTGGTGCGGGATTATTTCAAGGCGGTCCGCGACGTGATGCATCCGGTCTGGGGCGACAACGAGAAGCACATGTTCACCCGCGACGTGACGCTGAAGGCGCTCGTCCGGGTGTTTGGCGACGTGATCCGCAATCGGAAGATGTTTCAGGCCTGGGATGAGAAGCGCGACCCGCGCGTGTTCGCCGGTCTCATACGGCCGTGGACGGAGATGGCGCGGGAATTTCGCGCCGAAGGATTTTACGAGCGTTTTCCCGCCAAGGGACAGGTGGAGCGGGTGCGGCGCATCCACTTAAAGCTGAGCCAGGCGATCGGGTATAAGTAGGCGAGAGGCCCTTCGACTTACCCCGGCGTGAGGCGGCACCGTAGGGGGGCCGGTCGCCCCTACTTCAAAATCTGCTCGGCGAATTTGGCGGAGGGGAGCCTCACGCGGGTGTACTTGTCTTCCAGGTGGTTTCTCAGCCGGTGGTATTCCTCCACGGTCAGGACATCTTTGGCCGCCTGGACGCCGTGCTCCTGGAGCCATTTGGTGTCCACGTCGAGGCGGCGCGTCGATTGGCGCATGACTTTGACGTAAAGCTCCTGTCCCTCTTTCGACAGGAACCAGTTGGCGTAGACTCTGGCGGCGTTCGGATGAGGCGGATTCTTGACGATCCCGATCACGCCGGAGCCGTTGCTCGACGGCAATCCTTCCTTCAGCTTCGGCAGCTCTTTGATCGGCAGGTTGGCGACGAGGAAGCCTTCGAGAGTGTAAAAGCTGACGCCGAGCGCGATCGCCAGTTTGCCCTTTGCCAGGGCGTCGGCCAGCTGGCGCTGGTCGCGGCTGACAAACAAGTCCTGTTGAACCAGCTTTCTCAAATAACCCTCTCCCTTGATGTCCCAGAGAAACGACCAGATCGACTGGCCTGAGCCGGGAGTCCGCGGATCGAGAAATCCCAGCTTGCCCTTCCATTTAGGATTCAGAAAATCGTCCAGCGAGCGAATTTCGTCGGGCTTTACCAGGTCGGTGTTGTACCAGAAGCCGCCGGTGCCGGCGTCGGCGATGAAGGAATAGAGAAAACGGTTGGTTTTGACGTTGTCTTCCCAGATGTGGCCGCCCCACCAGTGTTTTGCCTCTTTGACTTCCGGCAAAATCATCTGGGCGTCCAAAGGCTCGACCATGCCGTCTTCGGCCAGCGACTCATAGGTGCCCGACCCTCCCATGAAAACGTCGAAGTATTTAACGCCGGCTTTGTATTCCGCAACGATCCGGCTCGCGTTCTGCGGGCCGCGCGCCGGCATAAGCTCCATGTCGATACCGAACTTGGGCTTGAAGACGGCTTCCAATTGCGTCCTCAGCTCGGGCCGTGCGGGAATGCCCACCACGATCTTGCCCTCTTTCTTGGCGCCGGCGAGGCTCTTCTCCCATTCCTTTTTCCAGTCCGTCTGGGCCGGCAGATTACCAGCCAGGCCGAAAAGGAACATCGCCGAGAGAATTATCGCGGGAAAAAAAGCACGCATGGTATCTCTCCTTCCGAGGGCGACCGACCGGTCGCCCCTACTTCAATATCTGTTCGGCAAACTTGCCCGCGGGCGCCCTGACTTTCGTGTATTTATCCTCCAGGTGGTTTCGCACACGGTTGTACTCCGCAAGCGTGAGAGAATCCTTGGCCGCCACGCTGCCGTGCTCCGCGAGCCATTTCGTGTCCACGTCGAGGCGGCGCGTGGAGGCCTTCATCACCCTGCCGTAAAAGTCCTGGCCCTCTTTGCTGAGAAGCCAATTGAGAAAGAGCTTGGCAGCGTTGGGATGGGGCGCATTCTTCACGATGCCGACGATGCCGAAGCCGTTGCTCGCGGGCAGTCCTTCGGCCGGGGTCGGTAACTGCTTCACCGGCAAGCCGGACTGGATAAACGGCTCGTACTGCGAAACGCCGACGCCCATACTGATGGCGAGCTTGCCTTTGGCCAGGGCGTCGCCGACCTGGCGCAGCTCGCGGCTCACAAAAAGATCCTGCTGGACGAGCTTTGTTAAAAACCCTTCTCCTTTGATATCCCAGAGAAAGGACCACAAGGATTGACCCGAGCCGGGGACGCGCGGATCGCTCAAGCCGATCTTGCCTTTCCATTTGGGGTTGAGAAAATCGTCGAACGAGCGCAGCTCTTCGGCCTTCGCCAGATTCGGGTTGTGCCACAAGCCGCCGGTGCCGACTTCGGCGATGAAGGAATAGAGGAAGCGTTTAGTGCTGACGTTATCTTCCCAGATGTGGCCGCCCCACCAGTTCTTCGGATCTTTGACCTCCGGCAGGAGCATGAGCGGCTCCAACGGCTCGAGCATGCCGTCGTGCGCGAGAGACTCGGCCGTGCCGGTTCCGACGATCAGGGCGTCGAAATAGCGCACCCCCGCCTGGTATTCGGCGGCGATCCGGCTGGCGTTTCTGGGACCCGGGGCCGGCACCAGCTCGATTTCGACGCCGAACTTTGTCTTGAACGCCGTCTCCAACTGCGTTCTCAACTCCGTGCTGGGCGGAATCGCCACGACCACCTTGCCCTCTTTCTTCGCCGCCGCAACGGTCTTGTCGAGATCCGCTTGCCACACAGCTTTCTGTTCGGCGGCATGAACGGGCTGAGCGAGAACGAGCAGAGGAGTGGCGGATCGGGTGCCGAAAAGCAAAACAGTTGTCATTCCAGCCAAGCTGGCGATAGCTAGCGCGAGCCGGAATCCATACCCCCTCTTTGTCTCCCCCTTGCCAAGGGGGAGATTAAGAGAGGGTCGCCCCTTAGCAAGGGGGAGATTTAGTGGGGGTTCTGGATTCCGCTTCCGTGGCTCGACTGACTCGCCACCCTGAGCGCGTCGGGGCGGGAATGACGGATAGGCACCTCTTCTAAGTCCTGGGAGTTTCACACGTCTCACGTCCAACCTCGGGACCACTTCTCGCCCTTCTTGATCTTGTCCGCATAGTATCTCCATTCCGCCGACGGCCGCGGGCTGCGTTCCAGTTTCGAAAACAGCTTTTCCTTGCTCCCCGTCAGCTCCGCGATGAACTCATCCGTCGGACCGGCAAATCCCAGCAGATGGGCCATGGCCTGGATCTTGGCGGTCCGCTCCATGTAGAGCGCGGTCATGCAGGCCTCGTCGATGTCTTTTCCGACGGTGACGATGCCGTGGCCCTTTATCAAGACCGCGTCCGCCTGATCCAGCGCCCGCGCCAGCTCCTTGCCCTCGTCGTCGTCGAGGATGTAGATCGGCCTGGGATAGATCGGCACGCCGCTGCCGAAGCGGCTCGATTGCATGTGGACGCAGGTCACGGTCTTATCGGCCAGGCTCAAGGCGACGCACATCGGCGCGTGCGAATGGACCGCCGCGTTGACATCGGGTCTGGCCTTGAAGATTTCCGTATAGATCGGCGATTCCCTGGGAACGCTCCCGACGCCCGAGAGCTTGTTCAGCGAATAGTCGAAGCTGACGAGCCAATCCTCAGCGCCCGGCTCCTCCGGCCGGCGAAAGAGCTTTACCGCGATGGCGTTTTGCTCCGGCACCCGAACGCCCACGTGACCCCAGATGTCTCCTATTTCCCACTCCAGAATTTCCGACGCGATTTTGAGTTGCTCTTCTACAACGCTCATTCTTCCTCCAAGCCCAAGTTGTTTTTCCAGCCTTCGAGAACTCTAAGAGACTTTGCGGACCGATCTCGCGGCCAACCGGTTTTCCACTGTGGCGGTTTCGGTCAAATGGCCGAAGTGCTCGCGCCAGGTGACGTTCGCCGGGATGACTTCCGCGATGGAATCGACGTGCGGGAAGCGGTTGTTCGCGCCCTCGTGGACGAGATGGGGAGGCGCCTTGCCTTCCTGGAAATCCTTCACGATCCGAAGCAGGTAGCGGCGCACGGCGATCACCGCCTTGTCGCTCACGCCCAGGTGCTCTTTGCTGCGGTCCAAGACGGGCCCCATGCTTTCCGTGACGCAGGCGTCGTGGTTGAGAAAATCCTCGATGCCGGTGAAGTTCCGGCTGCGCTGCATCTCGCGGTCCTGTAGATAGTCGTTTCTGATGTTGCGGATTCTCCGGTAATCCGGTCCGATCTGCTTGCGCCGGTGGACTTCCTCTTCGCGCACCGGCCGGCTGCGCTTGAAGCCGAAGTCGTAGCGCCACGCGTGGGTGTCGTCGGCCGGCACGTAGGTGTGAACCTCGAAGCCGTCGAGCTCGCCGGTGCGCCCGCCCGCCGGGATGCAGCCGGAAAGCGGCATGACGAAGCTCGACACCCGGACGTATTGCTGGTCCGGCGGCACTTTTCTGAGCGCGATCATTCGCACGCCGAAGTCGGTCTCTTCGGTCTCGTAGACCGGCGAAGTGTCGAGCTGGTAGAGCCGCTGGCCCGGCGTGGCGTCGAACGCGCGGTGGAGAAAGGAGAGGTGCGAAGAGTCGCATTCGCCTTCGAGACCCTGGAGGTAGTTGCATTCGAGGAGCGCCTTGGTCACGTAGGTCTGCTCGAGCGGCACCTGCATCCACTCGTAGGTCGGGAACAGCGGCGTTTTATCTTTAGGCCCCAGATAGGCGAAGACGATGCCCGCCGCCTCGTGCGTCGGGTAGGCCGGATGGCAGAGCTTCTTTCGAAAATCGCTCTCCGGCGGCTCCGCCGGCGTCTCGAGCACGTTGCCATCGACGTCGAATTTCCAGCCGTGGTAGATGCAGGTGAGCCCGCCGTTCTCGTTCCGCCCGTAATAGAGCGATGTCCCGCGATGCGAGCAGTGCTCGCCGATCAGGCCGAGTCTCCCGCGGCTGTCGCGAAACGCGACCAACTCTTCTCCCATAATCCTGACGCGGGCCGGCGGGCAGTCAGGTTTGGGAATTTCTTCCGACAGCAACGCCGGGACCCAGTAGCGGCGGATCAGGTCGCCCATCGGAGTGCCGGGCCCGGTGCGCGTCAAAAGCTCATTCTGTTCCTTGGGAAGCATCCTCACTCTCTCCTTAAAAAACTCTAAGTTTCCAGCGTCGCTCCGGCGAATATCTCGCGGTAAGAAAGTTCCGAACGGGTCATCCCCTGCTCGTAGTTGTATTTGACGAGCGCGTCGATCGTGCTCTTATTCGCCTTGATGCCGTATTTCCACGGGTCGCCCCAACGCTCGAACTGCTCTTTGACCCGCTCGCGCAAATAGATGACGGAGAAACCCGCGCGGTCGCTTAAGATATCTTCGTAGGCCGTCTGCTTGGCCTGTTCAAAAGCCGTGTAAAGCTTCCCGGCAAGTTCGGGGTAGTGGCCGTCGAGTCTTTTGCTCATCACGATGACATGCACCGGAGTGAAGATGCCCGTTTCGCGGTAGAGCCGCTCGTCCTCTTTCACATAATCGGGGAAGAGCCGCTTTACTTTCGAGCTGTTTTCAAGCGTCTCAAAGAGCCTGGCATCGGAAATGTCGGTGACGATGGCGTCCACCTCGCCGTCGAGCAGCCGATCGACCGCGCTTTTCTGCCCGTCGACGTACTCGATCTTCGCCTCCCTGTCGTAGTTGGGGAAGACCTCCTTGACTTGCGCGACCCATTGCATCTTGGAGATATCGACGCCGTGGCGATGCTTTAAAAACCCCCTGGTCCAGACGCTGATGGCCGTTCGGTACTGCCGCGTCCCGATCCGTTTGCCTTCCAGGTCCTTGGGAGAATCGATGGCGCGGTCCGCGCGGCAAAAAATAAATGGATAGACGGGCTTTCGCTTGGAGAAAACCGGCAGGCCGATCAGTTGCCAGCCGGCGTCGATGGCGGGCAGGAAATAGCCCAGGTTCAAATCGCAAAGGCCGAACTCGCCCTCTCTTAACTGAGGGTGGTCGGCGAAGACCATCGATGAGATCTTGCCCGGCTTCAACACAATGCCGTCGATCTTCACCTTGCCTTCGAAAAAGGGCATGGTGATATCGTAGCGCATCTCCGGGAAGCCGACTTCCAATTCCTTCGCGTCGCTCATGTTTTATCCCGCGACGCCCTCATAACCTTTCAAACCTCAACTTGTCAAGTTAGGGTGTTTTCTATCGGGCAACGAGAAATGGCGGAGGGGAGAGCCACCGCATGCGGCCGGTAGCCGAGAAAGGTCGCTGATTTTATCCGGATCTGGCCGGCTGGAGATTAGGGCGGGGAGGTATTTCCTTACTTTTTTTTCAGGTCGAGATCGATCGCCAGCACCTCTCCCTCGCGGACCAGCTCGACGGGCACCGTCCGCGCGCCGTATTCGGGGTGCCAGACTTCAAGGCGATATTTTCCCAACGGCAGCCCTTTGAGGCTGTAATTTCCTCGCGCATCGGTCATATTAAAATTGGGGTGGTCCTTGACGACGACGTAGGCCTCCATGTTTGGATGAACGTTGCAGAGAATTTTAACCACGCCGGCTTTGTCGAAGGTGACGCTGCGGCTCTGTCCGGAGGGGTAGAGGCCGAGGTCGAATTTTTTCGCCTCGGAAGTGGAAAAGACGTTGTGAAACGTCTTGTCGTTGTTGGGGAAGTCCACGGTCGTGCCTACCCCGACCGCCAGCACCCGCGGAATGAATTTGAGATCGCGCTGATCCAGCACCGCCTTAACTGTTTTAAGTTTTGAGTTTTTAGTTTTGAGTTTAGGGTCGGGACTTTCGATAGAGACGACAGCGTCGGCCGTCGGCCTGCCGCCGATGGTGATCGTGCCCTTGACGACGCCGGTTTTGGGCGATTCGCCCGCGTGCGCTGCGATCGCCAGGAGCAATCCCGATAGAACAAGAAGCGGGAATCGACGGCGTTTCATTTTTTCGCTCCCGGAGATGGCGCCAGCGCGAAGTCCGCCTCTACAGAGCCGCCGGCCTTCACCGCTACGGTCTTCTCCTGAGTCCCCAGGCTTTCGTGCCACACTTTGAGCCGGTAGGTGCCGGGAGGGACATCCGCGATCTGGTATTCGCCGTAGAGGTCCGTCACCGCATAGTACGGGTGCTCGGTGACCACGATATAACCGCTCATCCACGGATGAACCTCACAGAGGATCTTGACGACCCCAGGCGTGACCAGGGGCTTGCGGCTCACTCTTCCCGGATAGAGCCCGACGTTGAACTGCGGCTGCCGATCAGGGAAGTAGGCGTGCGCGGTGTGAAGGATCGGGTCGGTGTTTTTGAGGACGACAAACTGGCCGACGCTCGCTGCTTGCACGTGGGGAACGAAGCGGCACTTGGCATTGTCCAGCTCGTGAAGCGTCTCCCGCTCCACCGCCTTGCCTTTAGTGATATCTTCCAGCGTAACCACGGCAAAACGAACGCCCTGGCCGGGACCCACCACGAGAGTCTCGTTCGGCACATCCCGGCAGACCTCTTTGAATTTCACGATCTCCAGCGGCGGTAGTTTGGGCGCTTTGCCGGTGAGCTTGACGGCTCCTTTAATGGTCCCGCCGTTGGTCACGGCGATCTCGTCGTATGCGTGGGCGAAAGCAAATCCAAAAAGCAGGATCGCCACTGTTGCACCGAGTCTCGCGCAGATTTGAATCTTGCTAATCAACTTATATCGAACACGGGGTTTGAATCCCCGTGTTCGACCAAAGGGGAGAGCTGCCGCTTCTCCCCTTTGGAAACCCCATCGGTTTTGTGTCCGCCTCAAGAGGCGGGGTTTAGATTCGATCATCTCATCAATGACACTAAGCAAGGCCGATGCCACGAAATCCGCTGAGTTTGCGCGCGGCTGCGAGCGGTTATTTCCTAAGACTGCGAAGAGAGGTCGAAAACACTTGCAGAAGTAGGAAGGTGGCCTGGTGGCGGCGGGCCATTTGCCAGAGATTTCCAGCTTTTTTCCTTGGCACGTTTTATGCCTTCCCATTAGACATCGTGCGGAGTTGCGGCATCCGGGGGAGCAAGGAGGCCTTTTATGGAAAGGATCAAAAGAATTCTCGCTCCGACCGACATGTCCGAGTTATCGCAGGCCGGCGTCCGCTATGCCCTCGACCTGGCGCGGAGAGTCGGCGCGGAAGTTACGGTCTACCACGTCGTCAGCACCGACGAGCTTATGCAGCAGGAGCTGGGCAGGCCGCTGAGCCATATTCTGGAGAGATACGAGCAGGCGCTCCAGAAATTCCTCGACGAGCATTTTTCCGATATTCTCCCGCTCGTCGAGGTTCGCACCAAAGTCGAGATCGGCGCGCCCGACGACAACATCGTGCAGGAAGCCCAAAAGGAAGGGATGGATATGGTCGTCCTTTCGACGCATGGAAGGACCGGGCTGTCGCACATCTTAGTCGGCAGCGTGACCGAGAGAGTGGTGCGCCACGCTCCCTGTCCGGTCCTGTCGATTCGGCCTAAGGCGGCGGGCGGGACGAAGGTCTCAGCGGCTGCCTAAGAGAGTCTTCAAGGAATATGTCTTCAGGCCGGTCAGAAAGGTCCAAATCGAGATAGGCACAAGGTGCGCGATATCGTGTGCGTGTAACTTCGAAGTCGCGCTTCCGGGTTTCGTGTCCGCGCTTGTGTTTTTCCGGCCCGAGCACAAGCCGCCATTCGACAGGCTCATGGCCCCGAGCCAGGTCGAAGGGCGGTCACGAGCACGGAATTTAACGACGGGCCTTTTTCAACGGCCTACAGGGGAGGAAGGGGAGTTGTGAAAAACGCATTAGCACTTGTTTCGCATCCGACGGCGCTCAGGGTCGATGGAGGGTATTTAGCAAGCCAGCACAATAGCAGGGCGCGAAGCGGAGAATCCCGGCTCATGCTGGCGCTGCTGCAAGACGGGATCGACTGTTTCCTCCGCCATCTCTCGGCGAGAGATGGAAAAGGCAAGGAGCTGCTCGCGCAGACCGAGCGGTGGATTTTCGAGCGCGAGATCGACGGAGTTTTTTCCTTTGACAGCGTCTGCGAGATTCTCGGGGTAAGCGCCTCCTGCCTGCGCGCCAAGATCCGCGAATGGAAAGAGGAGGAGCTTCGGAAAAGAGCCTGCAAGGCGGGAAGCCGCCCGCCGGCGCGCAAGCGCCTCTCGCCCTTGCCGCGCAGCTATTCCTCTCCGGGCAAGCTGACCGCCACGGCCCGCGCCTGATTCAATGTAAACCCCGCCTCTTGAGGCGGGCACAAAGCCGATGGGGTCTCCAAAGGGGAGAAGCGGCAGCTCTCCCCTTTGGTCGAACACGGGGATTCAATCCCCGTGTTCGATATAAGTTGATTTGCCAATAGCAAGTTCTGTTCAATTTGGCCGTAGAAATAAAAACAGCCACGGCGGCAGGGCGCCGTGGCTGTTGTCCTCGCCTGCAAGAGCGCCTACCCCGCCGCAAAAACCCCACCCTCTTCCAGAATCCTCGCCGGAATCTGCTCTCCCGATTCCGTTCTCACTTTGGCCCAGGGTTGAATCGAGAGCACGGGGCATGGCGCCAGGCGGACGACCTGCTGGGTCAGGCTTTTGGAGAAGAGGCGCGCGATGCGCGCTCTCTTTCTACTGGTCATCACGACGAGATCGCAGCCAATCTCTTTGGCGGCTGCGTCGATCTCCTCAACAACCTCTCCCAGCCGGACCATCGGGACGATCTTCACCTCCGCCAGCTCCTCCGGGCGGAGTCTCTCGTGCATGAAATGATAGAGGTCCAGTCGCCGCTCGCGGAGCAGCCGGTCGAGCGGCAGCGGGGTCGCCGGAGAAATCATGGATTGCGAAAGCAGCATCGCATCGTCCACGACATAGCTGGAGAGGTTCGGTTCGCCGGCCTCCGGCGCGACGACGTGCAGGACGTAGAGCTCGGCGCTATGATCTCGCGCGAGCGAGAGGCCGTACCTGAGCGCGCTCAGAGAGACGAGAGAAAAGTCCGTTGGAACCAGAATGCGGTTAATTTTGATCATGACGGCGACCTCCTTTGCGTGCGTTCCGTACAGAAGGATCAGCAATCCTTATGCCATAATTTTATAGATAAGCAGCTCTAATGCTGGCCGGTCTCTCGATTATGGGCCGGTGAAAAAAACCAGCCGGGGCGAAGGGTTGGCCGACGGAGCGCGGATCAAATGAAAAAGGACGGTTGGTCGGCCCCGCGCGACGACCGCGGCTTCTTTTCAATTGTGGGAGAAGCCGGGCGGTTCGCTCTCACAGTTGGGGAAGATGCGAACCGCCCGGCCGCTGTCAAGGCGCCTTGGCGACCTGACGGAACATATGGCAATCGCGGCAGGCGATCCCGGCGTTGTGTTCCGTCCTGTCCGGATGGCAACCGAGGCAAGGCTCTCGTTTCGCCACTTTCCACTCGTGAGGAATATGGCAGGTTGTGCAGGGCGCGGCTGAGTGAATGGCTTTGAGATGCAGCTCCGAGCGCGCGGGGTGGCAACTCTCGCACGCCGCGACCGGCTGCAAACTCTGCTCTTTCAAATGGCAGCTTGCGCACGGAAAGGCCATGGGCGAGTCCGCGGGGCGCGTGTGACAGGTGGCGCATTCCGCCACCAACCCTCTTCCTCTCCAGTGACACTGATTACAGCTCAACTGCGCATGTCTTCCGCCCAGCGGCCAGGGGTGGTCGAATTTCTCGGCCGCCGCAACCTCGGCCGGCCTCGGAACCTTCGCTTCCTGGCCGATAATCGTATGACAAAGCTGGCAATCCTTGCGGATCACCTTGCCGTCTTCGCTGACGTGATTGCCCTCGTGGCAGCGAAAGCAGCCGGGATACAAGGTATGGCCGATGTTGTCGGGGTGGGTGCGCCAATCCACCTTCATTTCGGGAAAGATGTTGGTCTGGTAGATCTTTTGAACCTCCGCGACGGCTTTCTGGATCGCCGGCCGATTTTGTCGATGGAGATCCGGATAGCGAGTCAGATAAAAACTATCGAGAACAGTCGCAATCGCTTCCCGGGCTTTGTCTCTGTCTGCGTAAGGTCGGCTCAAGACCTGTACCGCTTCGCGCTTGATGTAGGGCAGGGTGCCGTCGATCAGGCCGCTCAGGAGCGCGGTATCGACGGCGCTGTCCGGATCGCGGAAAATATGGCTCGGGCGGTTGTGGCAGTCCATGCAGTCCATCCTGCGCGTCTCGAGCTTCTCTACCTCCTCCGGTTTCAATGAGACCGTCTTATCGAAGTATTCCGTCACCCTGCCCTGGTTGTCCTTTATTCTGACCCACGGAATTTTTTGGCGCTGGGCATCGGCAGCGCGGTATTGGATTTCGTTGGCGATGTTCATGTGCCAGTGGATGCCGGCGGTGATGCCGGTGGTGGGACTCCCTCCTCCCGTGCGCAGCAGGATGGTGACCTGGCGCGCGCTGTTTTGTTCGTCGTGGCCGAAGCGCGTGACGACTTTTAACTGGGCGCCGAAGAATTTCTCCGGCCAGTGGCACTGCTCGCAGGTCTCCTGCGCCGGGCGGAGATTTTCAACCGGCGTCGGGATGGGGCGCGGGTACTTCTTGAATAGGACGGAATAAATCTGATAGGCGCCGGCCAGCTTGGATCTGACATACCATCCGGCGCCCGAACCCACGTGACACTCGGCGCAGGTCACGCGGGCGTGAGGCGATTCTTTATAGGCCGTATGCTCCGGCTCCATGACCGAGTGACAAAGCTCGCCGCAAAAAGTCACGGACTCGGTAAAATGGTAGGCCTGGTAGCTCACGGTAGAGATCAATCCCATGAGAACGACCGACGTGGCGACGAAAAATAACAAGGCCGCGCGCGTCCTGGCATTGTTGAGATCGATCCTCGGATAGGGCGGAAGATCTCCGCCCTTGACCCGGCGCCGCCGCTCCAGCAGGGCGCCGATGGGAATGAGGACCAAGCCGATCAGCAAGAGGCCGGGGTAAATTATGTAGGTAAAGATGCCGATATAAGGGTTCGCCCTGCCCAGTATCGCTTCGATCAACAACAGGAAGACGACGGAGAGAAAGCTGAAAAACGCCAAACCTATGCCTATGAGACTCAATGGATGGCGTAAAAGATTGCGCATGCGTCCGTCCAAAGATGACTCCTCTAGGCCCTCAGCACAGCAAGGAGGATCAGGAAAAAGAGCAGCAGGCCGATCGCGACGGTGAGGCCGCCCAAGATCCGGCCAAAGTTTCTCATCCACAATGGCGGCGCGTCCGTCTTAAGCGATTTGAGATCCCCTTCACCCGTCAACCTGTCGATCTGTGAAGGTCGCTCCTCCCGCAGCTCGGCCTCGCTCACACGGCCCGTAAAGATAACGAGATCCATGGGGAACTTTTCGGGCCGAAGGTGAGTGTTGAAGAAGTGAATGGTAAAGATAAATCCCGCCGCGAGCAGCGCCTCCTCGCCATGAATGAGAAGGGCGACGTTAAAAACCCATCCGGGCAGGATGCGGGAGAAGACTGCGTGAAACCAAAGCACATAACCCGAAATGCCGATGATCACCATGCCCCAAAATACCGCCCAGTAATCGAACTTTTCCCAGTAGGTGAAGCGGTCGAAAGCCGGCTTCGGTCCCAAGCCGAGAAACCATTTCAGGTGAAGAACGAAGTCCTGAAAATCCTTCGGCTGTGGAACCAGCGAGTCCGGCCCCCACAGGATGCCCTTTTCTCGCCGACCCCACAGGCGGTAGCCGACCTCGCCGAGGTGGAGGAGAAAACAGAGCGTCAAGAGCAGCGCGAAAGTCCTGTGAAAAAAGCCCATGACGCGGAAGCCTCCCAAGCCGTGGGAGAGCCAGACGGACCAAGCCGCCTGATGATAGCGCAGCGGCATGCCTGTGGCCACAAGGCCGAGAAAGCTCATCGCCAACAGCCCGTGCATCAGCCGCTGCCCCAGAGTGAACCGAAAATAGTAATCCGTCACTGTTTTTCCTCCTCGCCCGGAGAGGATTCTCCCGCCGGAGGCGGCTCACCATCTTCGGGCGGCCGAGCGGCTTTGCGCCGCTTGAGAAGCAGCGCGCGGCCCGCCCAAAGGGCCGTGTGAAGGCCGAAGAAAACGAACACGCTTGCCAAGAGCCCGATCATAAAACGAGAAGTGTAAAAGAGAAGGGGGTTTCGGGCGCGGTTTGTGGGCTCAGCATGAGGATCGTATTTGACGAAGCTCGCGTTGGCCGACAGATGACACTTCCGGCAGGTCTCGACGACGCGCGCCGACGCGACCGACGAATTCGGGTCGGATACGGGGAGGATGTCATGAGCGCCGTGGCAATCCGAGCAGCGCGCGACCCTGGCGAACCCCAGAGACGTTACCTGGCCGTGAAATGTGTCGCGATAGCTCCGCAGAAACTCGGCGTGGCAGGTGCCGCACTCGCGCACGATATCGAGCTGCCAGGCCTCCATCTCCACGCGCCGAATCTCGTGCGAAGTGTGGCAGTCGATGCATACCGGGGCCTTGGCATTTCCCGCTTTTGCTTCTCGCCCATGGATGCTGGTCTGAAATGTTGTCAGCACCCCGGCGTGACACTGTCCGCAGGTTGCCGGGACATTGCGCCTGTGTACGCTCGAATTCGGATCGAGAGCCGGAAGGATGCGATGGGCGCCGTGACAGCTTCTGCAATTAGCCGCCACCAAAAGCCCGCTCCGAGTCAAGGCGCGGCCATGAATAGAATCCATATAAAGCTGGTAGGCGTTCGCCACCGGAATGCGATGCCGTTTGGCGAGATCGGGATCGCCGTGGCAGCTCCCGCACGTTCGAGCCAGGTTCAGCGGATAGACCTTCGAGTTAGGATCTTTGACGCGCAAGACGTCGTGGCTTCCGTGACAACCCGCGCAGCCTGGGGAGTCTCTAAGACCATTCTGATAGGCCTTGCCGTGGACACTGTCAGAGAAATCGGCGGCTGCCTGAGCGTGGCATTTGGAGCAGTCCACGCGCTTCAACTCAGGCCCGTGCGGGATTGCGGAGGCGTCGCCGTGGCATGCCGTACAACCTAAAGGAGCGTGGACGGATTGGCCAAACGCCTCGCCGTCCACGTGCAACGAAATGCTCTTCCCGTCGCGCGCCTTCTCAAGTCCCGGAACTCCGTGGCACGAAAGGCAAACCTCCGGCAAGGTGGCTTGCGCCGGCGCCGAGGCCGCGGAAAGAAAAACGGCAAGCAGCGCAATCGCGGAATATGACAGGAACCTTTCGAGGTTCATCGCCTCGGCCATGTATAGCGCAAGCTGCGTCCTTTTGCGAAGGGCTAGTTCGCCGTTCGCAATTTTACTAGGGCGAAACGGAGAGAGGCAAGACTCATGCAGGTGTATCTTGCTCGCCGCCGGCCGTTTCCCACGCGGGAAGGAGTTTTAAGAGAATCGCCAGAACCAGGAACGGCAGAATGAGAAAAATCACCGCAGTCACCAACCCCTCGAGGCCGGCGACCTCCATTTTGTATGTCGTGAGGCCGCGGAAACTTTTTGAGAACAGCTGGCCCCCGATAACCACGTTCCATCGGGTGGCGAAGATGCCCAATTGAATCAAGATGACCGACGTGAAATACAACAGCTTCCGCAACTCCGCGTCGAACTTTAACGACTTCACCGCAACCATGATCGCCAGAGGGACAACCATCCCGAGCAGCACCTGCATCACCAGGAGGCTGATAAACAGCTTATCGGTGACCAGCCGGGAGAGGATCTTGATCGACTCCTCGCTTTCATAAAGACGGTGGATGAAATCCAGCGCTTCCAACGTGAAATCCACAATGACCGCGTAGAAGAGGTAAGACGTGATCTTATCGAGGCACTTCATATCCATGATCTTTCCCTTGAGCGGGGTGATCACCATGTACAGGAAGATGACGAGGGCGATGCCCGACACGATCGCCGACATGAGAAACACAATCGGGATGAGCACGCTGCTCCACCACGGATTCGCCTTGACCGATCCGAAAATAAATCCCACGTATCCGTGGAGGATAAACGCCGACGGGATGCCGATGACCGTGATCACCTTGATGGCTTTCCTGTCGAACGCCAGCGCGCGCTCGCTTACGTCGCTCGAAAACAAAGAAAGCGCCTTGTACAGCCACTTGATGGGTGAGTTCGCTGCTTGCGACCACACGATGAGATCGCGCCGGTACTCAAACCACATCTCCAGCAAAAGCACCGCCATCAGATACCAAAGGTACACAAAACCGAACATCGCCATCGCCGAGCCGAGTTGCGGCGTGAGAAATATCTCGTAAGAGCGCTCGGGATGAGCGAGATGGAATTGGAGCGGCAGCGGGGCGATCAGCAGAAATGCCAGAGCCGTCAACAGGGCCAGCCGATAGGTCGGCTGGACTTCTTCAACGTTGAAGACCTGGACGAGAGAGGCCAGGATAAAGGCGCCCGCGACGAGTCCCGTGAGATAGGGATAGACGACGATCAGGATCGACCAGTGAATCTCCACCTCATTGGGGTAAATGTAGCCGGTGACCTCGCGGAGGAGTTCGGATAATCGCTGGACTAACTCTGGGTTCATCGCACCTCCCCGTCGAGGTCGGCGTAATAGACCTTAGGCTCGGTGTTGAGGTGGGGCTTCAGCACATGCAGCTTGTTGATCCGGGTAAAGCGGACCAGCCGGCTGGCCATGCTCTTTAAGTCTCCGAATATCCGCGCTTGAGTCGGACACACCTCGACGCACGCGGGAAGCAGCCCTTTGACGACTCTGTGATAGCAGAACGTGCATTTATCCGCCGTGCGAGTCTCGGGGTGGAGGTAGCGCGCCCCGTAGGGGCAGGCCTGAATGCAGTAACGGCATCCGATGCAGCGCTTGGAATCCACCAGGACAACGCCGTCTTCGGTCCGGAACGTGGCCCCGACGGGACAAACCTGCACGCAGGGGGGATTCTCGCACTGGTTGCAGAGCTTCGGAACGAAAAAGCTTCGAACGATGTCGCCGTCCTCCGGCCTGGACTTGGGTTTTCCTTTTTGCGCCTCGATGCTTTCAACGGCGACCGTGCCGTCTTTTTTGATTACATAGCGCTCCACCCACGTTCGGCAGAAGAAAGGCTCTTTGGGGACGTTGTTTTCCGTCTTGCAGGCTTCGACGCACAAGCCGCAGCCGATGCACTTGTCGATGTCGATGCCCATCCCATAAAGGTGTTTGGCAGGATTATACGGCCCGTTCGTAGGGCTTGCTTCCGCGTTTCCCAGGAAGCGGCGGAACAGTCCGGCGGCGGAAATAAAGACGACGGCGTTCTTCAGAAAATTTCTTCTATCCATAATCTCCGTCACATCCTCTCGGGCCGGTGCGGATAGTGGCACTCCCAGCAAAGAAACCTCTCCCCATGCGTGGCGAGATCTATCTTAGGCGCATCGGTGCGACCCGAGTCTTTTCCATGACACTTTCCGCAGAACTCTCGGGTGTCGGGCTTTGTCGGTCTGACGCTCCTCGGAGTGATCTTATGCTTCACCGGAACGCTGTGGCAGCTCGCGCAGCCGATAAGAGCGTGCGGCGAGACGGTCTTGATGTTCGCAATCTGCGCATGGCAGGCGGAACATTCCCGGGGAGTCTCCAGCGGCACCGGATCATGGGGATTATGGCAGGTGACGCAGGCTTTGACCGGATTGTGCAGCACGGGATTGACTTGGGGGAATCCGGTGGGCCTCGAGGCGTCGTAGGTGTGGCAAGAAACGCAGAGTTCCCGGCCCTTCGGCGTGGCGGGTTTGGCGGACGGGTTCTCGATATGCGTTTGCGCCGCGCCGTGGCATCCCTCGCAAGACAGAGTCTTGTGATAGCCGCTTGCCTTTTTAGCGGCCTGGTCGACATGGCAATTCCCGCATATCATCGCTCCGGCGAACGCAATATTTTTCGCGACTTCTCTTTGTACGGTGGATTCTCGATGAAAGCGTGTGTCGAACAGCGAGGACGGCAGGATGAAATACCTCAACGCGACAACCCCGGCTACGATCACCGCGATGACGACCGATAGCCGTTTTATCTGTTCCGGAATCTTCGGTGGGGACGCCATCCTGCCTCTACAAAGGGGTAGAAATAGCAGGATTGGTGCCAAAGCAGATAGGCGTCTAAGACATTAATTTTACACCGGAATGAACGAAACCGATGGCAGTCGGATTCCCGCTTTTAAGAAAAAGGCGGCATTAGACGGCAGCTCGGTTCCGTTGTCTGAGATTAGCCGCCGGACGATTTTCAGTCCGAAGGCTTGGTAGCCCTTCCGGCTCGTGACTTAAATTCCTCGGGTTTCCCTATTGCGGCCTCTTGGAATCGTCGAAATTCTTGTCCAGCGCCTTGATGGAATCCATCAACAACTGCACCGCGTACCTGGTGTTGTGGATTCCCTTGCTGCCGTCCTCCTCCACGAACTTGTAATTGTAAAGCGCGGCGACGACGTCGATCGGGTATTGCGTCTTGTTGTTGAGGAACTTTCCCGTCGCGTCGTAAGGCGGATCCTTCATCGTCTGTAACAGGCCCGTGCCCTGTTTATTGATGAGCCGCTCGTAGAGTCCCTGCACCTCCTCCTGCACGGTTTCGACCTTGCCGTCGGCGTCGTAATCGGCCGGCGCCATGCGGTCGAAGAGCGGCTTGCCCGCGACCTGCTTCATGTCCGCGTGGCAGGAGACGCAGCCCGCCACGTTCACCGTGGGCCGCTCGTGAACTTCGCCTTCGATCCTGAAGCTGTGGCCGCCGATCGTCGGCGCGAGCGCGTACCGTTCTTTCGGCTGGCTCATGTGGCAGGCAACGCAATTGGCCTGTGGCAGCAGAGCATGAGGCGAGCCTGAATATTTTTTTCCGGGAAACTCGTAGGCGTTGGTTCCGGTCAGCATGTCCGCCTGCGGCCCGTGATGGGCTCCCCAACTGTCGGTCGGGATGTTGCGCGCTTTGACTTCGTCTTTAGGCGTTCGCCTGGCGCGATGGCAACTCGCGCAGAGGTTGCCTTTTTCCCTGTCGAAGGCGGCGCCGTTCGCGAGCGTCACCTTGGCGTTCGTGCGGAGCGAGAAATTGCCGGTGTCGTGCGGCGCGTGGCAGGTGAAGCAGCCGATCTCCGAAGGGTTCGAGACAACCTTTTTGACATCGACCTTGCCGGTCTTGGCGCGCTCGATAAAGCCCTCGTTGGTGTGGCAGCCCTGGCAATCGTCGCTGTTGGCGTACGAAGCGTTGCCGAGGGTCCGATGGCCGGAAGTGAGATATTGCGTGCGGATGCCGCGGACCGGATATTTGGCCTCCGAGCCGTGGCAATCGACACAGGCTTTGGGCAGCACCGCAGTCCGGGGCTCGGAAGCCGGCGGAAATAGAAAGACGGTGACCAGGAGCGTCAGGAACCCGCCGAGTAATTTGATAGTGGCCATGTTTGTCCTCCTTAACCAGAGTTTGATCGAAGAGTTGCCGGCCATTATCGTGCACTCTTTCTAAGCAGTCAAGTATCTCCATCGTTATGATTGCGTTCCCTCGCCTCGCTCACATTCCATGACGCATCCCCATAGGTTGATTGAGCAAAACCAGATTCACCAGCGTGAACAACAGAGAAGCGACGACAAACGGAATGAGCGCTTTGCCTCCGGCCGATTGCGCCACGCCCGTTTTCGCCGTCAACCGTTCGTAGGCGGCGACCGACAGGGCGAAGCCGCCCAAGATCAGCAGCATCTGCAGCCACGAGATTGCTTCCGGCGAGGCGACGGCGGCGATCTGCCAATGCGGTGTGCCGAAATCGAACGGCAGGTAGCGACTAAGCGTCCGCTGGAGCGCCGGAATCGCTCCCGGTCCCTCGGCGAGCAGGTGGGAGGCGTTGTGCGCCAGGTGCATCGCCAGGCCGATCGGGATAAACATGCTCGCCATCGCGACGAAGGTCTGTTTGATCCCGCCGTTCTCCTCTCCGGCGATTCTGCCGGTTGTCCACGCCGCGAGCCAGGCGACGGCGGGGAAGAGGACAAGCGAGAACAGGAAGAAAACAACCGATTCGGTCACTGCCAGATAAGTCACCGGCTTCATCAGAACGCGCAGATCGACGGGAATAAGCCGGGAGAGCTGCGAGATCCAGCCGCTCCATTGGCCCAACATCTGCGCGCTCACCACGGTCGTGATCCCGACCAGCGCCACGGCCAGGTAAGCCGCGTCGAGGCGCAGCGCGCCGGCGGACCAGAGCTCCTGCCCGAACGGCCGCGTCGTCAAAGCGATGTTCCCGGGCGGGCAGCTCTTCACGCACTCGAAGCAAAAATTACAGAAAGTGTTCCGCTCCATCGTCATGGGAAACTCGAACATCGGGCAGCCCGCCGCCTGCTCGCCTCCCCGGTAGCAGTCCTGGTGGCATTCCTTGAGACACTGGTCGCGCCGCTGAGCGCGGAGCGCCACCGGCGAGAGCATCGAGTAAAGCCCCTGCAGGCCGGTGATCGGGCAGATATAGCGGCAGAAGCTCCGCCGCTGGTAGACAAGTCCGGTGCCGATGGCGGCGATCGACAGGATGACGATCACCCAGGCGGTCATATGCGGCGAGCGGATGATGCCCAACTGCTCATCGAACCAGGTGAGCAGCACGAAGAGGAACGTCGCGAGCCACAGGTTGCGGAGCGACTTGGGAAACATCCGCTCAGGCGCCGCCAGCTTCGCGCTCCATTCGTTGAGCGCGCCGAAAGGACACATGACGCACCAGAAGCGGCCGACCAGGATGAAGGTAAAGATGATTCCCGGCCACCAGACGATCCAGGTGAGCTTCGTCGCCAGGTTTCTCGCGCCGTCTTGAATGTCGGAGAAGCCGAGAAACATGAGCGCGAGCGTGAGCAGCAGGACGGGAATTTGAAAGACCCACTGGAAGCCTTTCCAACGGACGAAGCGATCGAGCCATCGAAGGCGCAAGAGATCCAGCGAGCCTTCCGCTCGCGCGCCGCGCGAGCGGGCCATGACCCGCCCGACGCCGATCAGACCGACGGCGAACACCGCAAGCGTGCCAAAGAGGAGGGTAGGGGAGAGCCAGGCGGCGGAGGCCACGGTCAAGCGGAAGTCGATGACGATCGGGTGATGAAACGGCTTCCCGTCCATCCCGGCGAGAGCGACGCGGACGAAATAGGGCCCCGGCCGCTCCAACTCGCGCTCCAGCGTGTAGTTTCCCGCCCAGGTCATTTCGGCGGCGGGAAACAACGACCCGTCGCTTTGGTGGGATGAGCCGTGGCTTTGTTGGCCATGCTCATGGCTATTCGCGTTGAGATCATCGACGGGGAAGATGCCGATCGACACCTTGCCGTTGCTCGCCGCTTCGAGCGAGCCGCTGCGCAGGACTTTGGCGATGATCTGGCTCTGTCCGCCGGCGCGCAGGGGCTGCGGCGCGGTGAGCAGCTCGATCTGAAAACCGTCCACGGTGACGGGACTTGAACCGGTAGGGGGCGCGGCGTCGCCGTGCTCGCCGTGGGCAAAGGCCCGGTTGACGCCGAGGAGCGCGAATACGATCATTATCGCGGGAACGAAGAAGCGCTTCACCTCTTATTTCTCCTTCCACTCACTGTGGTTACATCCGGCTGTACTTCCCGTCGATGTAAGTCCGAATCTGCTTTACGCTGTAACCCTGCTTCGCCATTCGAGACGCGTCCAGCGCCTCTCCTTGACAGATGTCAATTCAGGTCGCGCCGTGTTTGTCCGTAAAGCAGGAGAGCAGGCTCACGTGGCCGAGATGCTTGTCGCACTCGCAGTAGCAGTAGAGTTGATCGAGAATATCCGGGATCTCCTGCGCCACCTGGTAGGCCCGCGCGGTCTGT
>JBGPGE010000037.1:0-39087 GCA_041483675.1 Binatia bacterium | reverse complement strand
CAAGGCGCGGGCGATCATGAAAGAGGCGGGGATTCCCGTCGTACCGGGATCGGAGATTCTCGACTCCGAAGAGGAGGTCGAAAAAGCGGCGGCGCAAATCGGCTTTCCTTTCATGCTCAAGGCGGTGGCCGGCGGCGGCGGTAAGGGGCTGCGTATGGTGCGGTCGGCGCGCGAGATCACGTCGGCCTACCGCGCGGTCCGCTCCGAGGCGGCCTCGTCGTTCGGCGATGCGCGGCTCTACCTGGAAAAATATATCAGCCACCCGCGCCACATCGAGGTGCAGATCCTCGCCGACCAGCACGGGAAAGTCATCCATCTCTACGACCGCGAGTGCTCGATCCAGCGGCGCCACCAGAAGATCATCGAGGAGTGTCTCGCGCCGGCCCTGGACTACAAGGCGCGGCGCAACATCGGCCGGATCGCCATCCAGGGGGCGCGCGCGGTCGGCTACGTCGGCGCCGGCACGCTGGAGTTCCTGCTCGACGGCGACATGAACTTCTATTTCCTCGAAATGAACACGCGGCTCCAGGTCGAGCACGCCGTGACCGAGCGGGTGGTGGGCATCGACATGGTCAAGGCCCAGATCGAAGTGGCCGCGGGCGCCTATCTCCCCTGGAAGCAGCGCCACATCAGCCCGACCGGCCACGCCATCGAGTGCCGCATCTACGCGGAGGACCCGGAGCTCGACTTCATGCCCTGCCCCGGGAGGATCGAAGGGCTGCGCCTTCCCGAAGGGCTCGGCGTGCGCAACGATTGCGGCGTCTACGAAGGGGCGGAGGTGCCGATCCACTACGACCCGATGATCGCCAAGCTCATCGTCTGGGGCGAGAACCGCGTCGAGGCGATCCTCAGGATGCGCCGGGCGTTGCGCGAGTACCAGGTCCGCGGCATCAAGACCAACATTCCGTTTCACCAGTGGATCCTCCGCCACCCGCGCTTTATGGTGGGAGACTTCAACACCGGCTTCATCGACGAAGAATACGGCGTTAGCGGCACGCAAGACGTTTTTCCGCACAAGGAGATCGCGCTGGCGTCGGCCGCGATCGCCGCGCTCCACCGCGAGCGGGAGCGGGCGACGCGCATCCTTGAGCGGGGAGCGACGGAGAAATCGCGCTGGCGCGAGACGGCGAGGAAGACCGCGCTGCGCTCCATCGGCGGAGAGCGGAAGAGACAGTAGACAGTAGGAATTTTTAATTTTGAATTGTGAATTTCGAATTGTCGGTCTGGATCTTCAATCCAAAATCAAAAATTAACAATTAAAAATTCGGAGCGGCAAGGAGGACGAGGGGAGTGGCGTACATTGCCAAACTGGGAGAGAAAACCTACACGGTCGAAGTCGAGGAGGTCGAGAAGTCGATCTACCGCGTCTCGGTCGACGGGAGCGAGTTTCTGCTCGACGGGAAGAAGACGGGGCGGACCAACTACTCGCTGATCGTCGACAACCGCTCGTTCGAAGTCGATATCGACGTCTCCGAAGACGACTATCGCGTGCTGGTCGACGGGAGAAATTACCACATCCACCTGCTCGACGAGCGGCGCATGCGGCTGGGCGGCGTGCAGGCAGGCATCGAGCTTCAGGGGAGGCAACGGGTCTCGGTGCCGATGCCGGGAAAGGTAATCGCGGTGCTGGTTTCCGAAGGCGACCAGGTGGAGCGCGGGCAGGGGCTGGTGATCGTCGAGGCGATGAAGATGGAAAACGAAGTGCGCTCGCCGATCAACGGCGAGGTGAAAGAGGTGAAAGTCAAAGCCGGCGACTCGCTGGAGGCCGGCGCGACGCTGCTGGTGGTGGAATAGGGCGCCTGGAGTGAAAATTTTCTTGTCACGATTTTTGTTTCATGCTATACACAAAGAAAAATGGTCCCCAAGAAGTGCTTTTTCACCAAGGGAGTCGGAGTCCACAAGGAAAAGCTCGCCTCGTTTGAGTTGGCCCTGCGCACCGCCGGCCTCGCTTACTGTAATCTGGTCCTCGTCTCCAGCATCTATCCTCCGGGATGTAAGCGGATATCGAAGGAGGAGGGTGTGAAGCTCCTACGGCCCGGCGAGATCGTTTTTTGCGTTTACGACCGCGAGAGCTCCAACGAGCCGAACCGGCTCGTGGCGGCGTCGGTCGGCGTCGCCATCCCCGCCGACGAAAACCAGCACGGTTATCTCTCCGAGCACCATTCCTTCGGCGAGACTGACGAGAAGGCGGGCGAGTACGCCGAGGACCTCGCGGCGAGCATGCTCGCGACCACGTTGGGCATCGAGTTCAATCCCGACACCGCCTGGGACGAGCGCGAGCAGATTTTCAAAATGTCGGAAAAGATCGTCCGCACCACCAACATCACCCAGTCCGCCATCGGCAACAAAGACGGCCTCTGGACCACCGTCTTCTCCGCCTGCGTCTTCATCAACGAAGACAACGGGCTCCCGCCGCCCGCAGCCGGCAACGATAACAAATAGCAATCAGCGTTCAGCACTCTGCTCTCAGCTCCGGATTTGGAATTCCCGTTTTTAGCTGAAAGCTGATCGCCGACGGCTTCTTAGCTTTTTTTCCCGGCGAGATACGCCACCCCGATACTCACCCCGTACAGCAGCAGGAGCGGCAGCGTGAGCAGGATCTGCGAGAGGATGTCGGGTGGGGTGAGGATGGCGGCGAGGATGAGGATAAAAATAAACGCGTAGCGGAAGTGGCGGATCATAAAGCGGTGGTCGATCAGCCCGATGCGGGCGAGAAAATAGGCGACGACCGGCAGCTCGAAGGTGATGCCGAAGGCGAGCACGAGGTCGGAGGCGAACGAGAGATACTCCGCGACGCGGATCGCGGGCCGGACTGCGATCGCTTCGTAGCGCTTGAGCAGGAACTCAAATCCCAACTGAAAGATCACTTCATAGCAGAACCAGGCGCCGAGCAGAAAAAACAGCGTGCCAAAAAAAACGAATTTCATCGCGTAACGCTTCTCGTGCTGGTAAAGCCCCGGAGCGACGAAGCGCCAGACCTGCCAGAGAATGACCGGCGACGTAAGGAAGAGCCCGGCGATAAAGCCGATCTTCATCTTGGTGAAGAACGCCTCCGGTACGCCCGTGCCGATCAGCGTCAGCCCGGGGCTGCCGATGCGTGTAAGCGGCGCGGTGAGGAACGCGAAGATCGTCTCGACGTTCGCGAAGCAGACGAGGAAGCCGACCGCTATCGCCAAGCAGGAGTTGACCAGCGAGGAGCGCAGCTCTCCCAGATGGGAGGTGAAGGGCATCCGGGCATCTTCGACCTGCCCGGCAGGTTGGTGTTTCATAAAGTCGTGAGATATTTCATCTCACGGTCGGCCCAGGACAGACAAAACTCGAAATCCGAAATTCGAAACTCAAAACAAATTCAAATGACGGAAAACGCAGGATTCGAAACCCGAAACTCGAAGTAAGTCCAAATGATCAAAAACGCCCAAAGTTCAGTTTCGGATTTCGATATTCGGATTTCGGATTTTTGATCCGTGACGACAAAGGGCGCCAAGGCTGATGTTTAACCGAGAATACTCCAGGCTAGACTGGTTTCTTTTCACTCTTCTCCGCGGGCTGAGCTTCGCTCGTCGTTGGCGCGGGCGCGGGTGAAGGCTCGGCGTTTTTCGCCAGGAAGGGATCGTCGCGCGGCGTCGCCTGGGGCGAAGATTCGTCGATCTCGGATTCGACCTGCTTGAGCTCGTCTTTCAGCTCATCGGTCGCGCGCCGGAACTCGGCCAGCCCTTTGCCCAGCGCGCGGGCAATCTCCGGCAGCTTTCTCGGCCCCAGCACGATCAACGCCAGCGCTAAAATCAACAGCAGCTCCGGCATGCCGATTCCGAACATCTTCGACCTCCGAGTGTAAAGCTAGTTCATTTCTAAAAGAAACGCAAAAGGGGATGGCGGACGATGCGTGATACGCGATGCGGGATGTAGGGGCGCACCTGTGTGTGCGCCCGTTCGGGCCGTCCGCCCAACCCAGGGCCGACCCATCGACAAGCTCAGGGTGGTGACCCATTCGATTTTACTCAGGGTCATGGTGAGGAAGATCGAACCATGAGGGAAATCGAGCCACACATAGGTCGGCCCCTACGGGGATGCCGGACACGGAAGTGAAACGTAAAAAGAGCGCAGAACAGCGGTCAGAGTGCGCGGCGCTTTGCTCCACGCGGCTCTCAATGATAAAGACATCCTTGTGATGCCACGCTCAGCCGTCGTCGTCGATCGCGAATATCTCAAGCACGATCCCGGGCAGTTTCACCCGGAGAGGCCGGCGCGCATCAAAGCCCTGCTCGATCTGGCCGAGGATCTCGACACGAAGAGCTTCGAGCTTTTGCCGCCGCGAGCCGCCTCGCGGGCGGAGATCGAGGCGTGCCACGCAAGCGATTACATCGACGCCGTCCAGGCCACCTCGCTGAAAAACCGCTACGCGCTCGACGGCGACACGGTGACGTGCCGGGATTCGTTCGGCGTGGGGCTGCTCGCGACAGGCGGATTTCTGACATTGCTCGACTCGATCGCCGCGGGCGAGGCGCGGAACGGCTTCGCTCTGGTCCGGCCGCCGGGCCATCACGCGCTTAGGGATCGCGCGATGGGCTTTTGCCTGTTTAATACAGTCGCTATCGGCGCGCGCCATCTCAAGCGGCAGTACGGCGCGGAGCGCGTGCTCATCATGGACTGGGACGTGCATCACGGCAACGGCACGCAGGACGCTTTTTATCGCGACCGATCGGCGCTCTACCTTTCGACGCATCAGTTTCCCTTTTATCCCGGCACCGGCGCTGCTGAAGAAGTCGGCGAAGGACCAGGGGAAGGCTACACGGTCAACGTCCCGCTGCCGGCGGGCTGCGGCGACGCGGAATATCTCCGCTGCTTCGACGAAATCGTCATCCCGGTCGCTGAAAAGTTCGCGCCGGACTGGGTGCTGGTCTCCGCCGGCTTCGATCCGCACCGGCGCGATCCGCTGGGCAGCATGAAGGTCACGGAAGAGGGCTTCGGCGCGATGGCGGCGATGCTCACGGCGCTCGCGGAAAGACATGCCGGCGGAAAGATAGCGTTTCTGCTGGAAGGCGGTTACGATCTCGCCGCGCTCAAGAACTCGGTCGCCGCGGTGCTTCAGGAGATGTCCGGGAACGCGCAGAGCAAGGCGCACGGCGCAAGGGGCGGCGAAGAAATCGAGGGCCTCATTCGTAGAGTGCGAGGGATTCAAGAGAAATACTGGTAAGATAAAAAACGTCGTTCGTCGTTCGTATTTCGTCGTTCGTCCCCTCCCAGCCGAAATACGAAATACGAGATACGAACGACGAGCTACCCCTCCGCTTGACCCTGTACGCAGAGTCCTCTATTTTTATGGTTCGTTTAACAGGGATATGGGGATGAGAGAGACTGAACAGCGGCGGGTGGTGGTGACGGGCGTGGGGCTGGTAACGCCTTTGGGCATCGGCTTGGAAAGGAACTGGCAGGCGGTTACCGCCGGCCGTTCCGGCATCCGAGCGATCAGCCGCATTTCCAACATCGAGTTTTTCGCCAGCCGCATCGCCGGCGAAGTGCCGGATTTCCACGCGGAAGATTTCATCGAGTCCAAAGAGATCAAGAAGATGGATCTCTTTATCCAATACAGCATCGCCGCTGCCCAGATGGCGTTCCAGGACGCGGGGCTGAAGATCGATCCCGCGGCGGCGGAGCGCGCCGGGGTCATCATCGGCGTCGGGCTGTGCGGCATCGAGACGATCGAAAACACCTACAAAGCGTATATGGAGGGCGGCCCGCGCAAGATCTCGCCCTTTTTCATTCCCAAAGTGATCTCGAACCTCGCGCCGGGCCACGTCGCGATTCGCCACGGCCTCAAGGGCGTCAACTGGACGCCGACCTCCGCCTGTGCCTCCGGCAACCACGCGATCGGCGAGGCCTACCATCAGATCCGGCGCGGCCTGCAGGATATCGTCGTCGCCGGCGGAGCCGAGGCGGCGATCACGCCGCTCGGCGTCGGCGGCTTCAGCTCGATGAAAGCGCTCTCCACGCGCAACGACGCGCCGGAGAAGGCGAGCCGGCCGTTCGACAAGGAGCGCGACGGCTTCGTCCTCGCCGAAGGCTCGGGCATTTTGATTCTCGAAGAGAGAGAGGCGGCGCTCAAGCGCGGGGCGAGAATCTACTCCGAGCTGATCGGCTACGCCGCCAACGGCGACGCGCATCACATGACCGCGCCCGCGCCGGAGGGCGAAGGGGCGGCGCGCTGCATGGCGCTGGCGCTTAAAGATGCGGGTCTTGAGCCGAATCGGATCGACTATATCAACGCGCACGGCACCTCCACCGAGTACAATGACCTGAACGAGACGCAGGCGATCAAGACGGTCTTCGGCGCGCACGCCTACAAAGTTCCGGTCAGTTCGACGAAATCAATGACCGGCCACCTGCTCGGCGCGGCCGGCGCGGTGGAGGGAATCTTCACCTCGCTGGCGCTCTACCACGGCATCCTGCCGCCGACCATCAACTATGAAACTCCCGACCCGCAATGCGATCTGGACTACGTGCCCAATAAAGCGCGCAAAGCGGATATTCAGATCGCGCTCTCCAACTCTTTCGGCTTCGGCGGCACCAACGCCTGCGTGATTTTCAGGAGGGCGGCATGAGAACTTCGCACACCAGGAGCGTCATTCTCGGCACCGGCTCGGAGCTGCCGGCGCGCGTCGTCACCAACGCGGCGCTGGAGCAGCTCGTGGACACGACTGACGAGTGGATCACCACGCGGACCGGCATCAAAGAGCGGCGCGTTTTGGAAGAGGGAAAGGGCAACTCGGATATGGCGTATCGCGCCGCGCAGCGGGCGCTCCGAGACGCGGGCGTGGAGGCGAAGGACATCGACGCGATCATCATGGGAACGGTGACGCCGGATTATCCTTTTCCCAGCTCGGCCTGCGTGCTCGAAGATATGCTCGGAGCGCGCAATGCTTTTTCATTCGACGTAAACGCCGCCTGCTCGGGATTTTTGAACGCGCTGGCGGTGGCCGATTCGTTCATCCGCACGGGAATGATCCGCCACGCCCTGGTGCTCGGCTCGGACACGCTTAGCCGCCTGCTCAACTGGAAGGACCGGGGCACCTGCATCCTCTTCGGCGACGGCGCGGGCGCCGTGGTCCTAGGCGCGACGCACGACGGCCACAAGGGTATTCTCAGCGTGCGCCTTAAAACCGACGGCTCCTACGTGAAAACGCTCTATGTCCCCGCCGGCGGCTCGCTCAAGCCCGCGAGTGCCGAGAGCGTCAAGAAAAACGAGCATACGATCACGATGAACGGCAAGGAAGTCTTCAAGGTTGCGGTGCGCTCGATGGAAGAGATCAGCCGCGAGGCGCTGGACGAGGCGGGCGTAACCGTCGATCAGGTCTCGCTGGTGATACCTCACCAGGCGAACTTAAGAATCATCACGGCGCTGGCGGAGCGGCTGAAAGTGCCGATGTCGAAAGTCATGGTGAACCTCGACCGCTACGGCAACACCTCCGCCGCCTCCGTGCCGGTCGCGCTCGACGAAGCGCGGCGCGAAGGGCGCATCCGCAACGGCGACGTCGTCCTACTCAGCGCCTTCGGCGCGGGGTTTGCCTGGGGTGCCGCCGTCGTAAAATTCTAGCCAAGCCCGAGCCGGCCGTAAAGGCCCATCTGGCAAAGCCTACCAATACGAAGGACTGGAGTGGTGGAGTAATGGAGATGCGTTTAAGACCCAATACTCCGATACTCCAACACTCCATTCCGCCTGCAGCCCTCTCTCAGCGGGCGTGGAGCGCCTTGACTTCGACTACTGGGCCATTCAATAGGTAGGCAGAGGAGGATTTATGGCGAAAGATCCGGTGTGCAAGATGGACGTGGACGAGCAGAAGGCGGCGGCGACGTCGTCGTACCAGGAGCAAACCTACTATTTCTGCCACAGGATGTGCAAAGAGACCTTCGACAAAGATCCGGAAAAATATCTCCAGAAAAAATAACCGCCGGGAAATTTCATGCCGATCGATCCCGTATGCCACATGGAGGTCGAGGAAGCGTCCGCCGCAGGAAGCTACGACTATGCCAGTGAGACCTATTTTTTCTGCAATCCCCACTGTCTCGACAGATTCAAAGAAGATCCCCTCAGATACCTCGCCCCTGAGTCGCGCGAAGAGCCGCTGAAAGAAGCTCCTCCGGGCGCGGTCTACACCTGCCCGATGGACCCCGAGGTCCGCCAACCCAAGCCGGGCGCCTGCCCGAAATGCGGCATGGCGCTCGAGCCGATGACCGTGACGCTCGCGCAGGAGGCAAATCCCGAGCTGGTGGAGATGACGCGCCGGTTTTGGACCAGCGCGGCGGTGACCGCGCCGATTTTTTTCTTCGCGATGTCGGACCTCATTCCGGGGCAGCCGTTGCAGCGGCTGCTCTCGTTCGGCTTTCTCAACTGGCTGCAGTTCGCGCTCGCGACGCCGGTTGTTCTCTGGGGCGGATGGCCGTTTTTCGCGCGTGGCTGGGCGTCGATCGTCAACCGCAGCCTCAACATGTTCACACTCATCGCCATCGGCGTGGGAACCGCGTACACTTACAGCGTCGTCGCCACGATCTTCCCCGGCCTGTTCCCCCATTCGTTCCGCGCTCACGGCGGCGAGGTCGGCGTTTACTTCGACGCCGCCGCCGTCATCACGACGCTGGTCCTGTTGGGGCAGGTGCTCGAATTGCGCGCGCGCAGCCGCACCGGCGCCGCGATCAAGGCATTGCTCGGCCTTGCACCCAAGAGCGCGCGTTTGGTCCGCGACGACGGCGGCGAAGAGGACATTCCCCTGGACCGCGTCCGCCCCGGAGATCGTCTGAGAGTCCGCCCCGGCGAAAAAATCCCCGTCGACGGCGTCGTCCTTGACGGCGCTACCTCGGTCGATGAATCGATGGTCACCGGCGAACCGATTCCAGTTGAAAAGACCGAAGCCGATAAAGTGACCGGCGGGACGGTGAACGGCACCGGCGGCTTCCTGATGCGCGCCGAGCGCGTCGGCGGCGATACGCTGCTCGCGCAGATCGTGCGCATGGTGAGCGAAGCGCAGCGCAGCCGCGCCCCGATTCAAAAGCTGGCCGACATTGTTGCCGGCTACTTTGTTCCAGGCGTCGTAGCGGTCGCGGTCGTCACCCTGATCGTCTGGGCCATCGCCGGCCCCGAGCCGCGCATGGCCTACGCGCTCGTCAACGCGGTCGCGGTGCTGATCATCGCCTGCCCCTGCGCGCTCGGTTTGGCCACACCGATGTCGATCATGGTCGGCACGGGACGCGGCGCGACGGCGGGAGTGCTGATCAAAAACGCCGAGGCGCTGGAGATTTTGGAAAAGGTGGACACGTTGATCGTCGATAAGACGGGAACGCTGACCGAGGGCAAGCCGCGCCTGACCTCGATTGTGGCGATGGGGAACGAGGATGAGAGCGATCTGCTTCGCCTCGCCGCCAGTCTGGAGCGCGGCAGCGAGCACCCGCTGGCCGCGGCCATCGTATCGGGCGCGCAGGTGAGGGGGCTCAAGCTTTCGGAAGCGCGGAACTTCCGCTCGATCACCGGAATGGGGATCGTCGGCATCGTGGACGGCAGGCGGGCGGCGCTCGGCAACACGAGGCTGCTCGCTGAGCTTGGGATCGAGCCCGGCGGGCTCTCGGAGCGGGCGGAGAAGCTCAGGCAAGAGGGACAGACGGTGATGTTCGTCGTCATCGGAGAAACCGTCGCGGGATTGCTCGGCGTCTCCGATCCGATCAAGCAATCCACGCAGGAAGCGATTCGGCTATTGCACGCAGACGGCGTGCGCATCGTCATGCTGACCGGCGACAGCCGCACGACCGCCGAGGCGGTGGCGAAGAAGCTCGGCATCGACGACTTTCAGGCGGAGGTGTTGCCGGAGCAAAAGGGAGCGGCGGTCAAGCGGCTGCAAGCCGAGGGGCGCGTGGTCGCGATGGCCGGCGACGGCATCAACGACGCGCCGGCGCTCGCCCAGGCCCAGGTCGGCATCGCCATGGGAACGGGAACCGACGTGGCGATGGAAAGCGCGGGCGTGACGCTGGTCAAAGGCGACTTGCGCGGGATCGCCAAAGCGCGGCGCTTGAGCCGCGGCACGATGCGCAATATCCGGCAGAACCTTTTTTTCGCGTTCGTCTACAACGTGCTGGGCGTGCCGATCGCGGCGGGCGCGCTCTATCCGTTCTTCGGCGTGCTGTTGAGTCCCGTCATCGCCAGCGCCGCCATGACCTTCAGCTCGGTTTCCGTGATCTCCAACGCGCTTCGGCTGAACAAGCTGGAGCTGTAGCAGGCCGGCCACCTTTTTAAGAAGGGATGAGGGATGAGGGCGGAGGGCGGAAGGATGAATTGTTTCATCCCTCATCCCTTCCTCATGGCCCCAACGAGGGTTTGCCTCCCGCCGTCCATTAGAGTAAAAATGTAAAAATCTTTTTAGTCTCGAATATTTTTCTCACGGGGAATCTGTTTTTATGGTGAAAGAGGCGGTGGTGGGGGCGGTTCTGTTGGCGATGGGGGCGTCGGGCTGCGCCCAGATCGGAATACTCAACGAAGACGATCGCAGGTGCGCCGAGGAGGCGAGGGCCAATCCCGATCTCGCGCTGCAAACCTGCTCGCGCGCTATCGAGGCGTTCCGGCTCCCGCTGGGACCGGACACTCTGCCCGACGTCTTTGTCAACCGGGGCCTCGCGTACGAACAGAGACGGGACTACGATCGCGCGGTCGAAGACTACAACCAGGCGATCCGGTTGAATCCCGGCCATGCTCCGGCTTTCAAGCGCCGGGGCAACGTTTATCGGCTCAGAGGAAACAACGACCGGGCGATCCAAGATTTCGATCAGGCGATCCAACTGAACCCGGGCGATGCCGAGAGCTTCAATCACCGCGGAGTCGCTTACTTCGGCCAAAAGCTCTACGACCGGGCGATTCAAGACTTCGATCAAGCGATCCGGTTCAATCCGCAACTCGGCGAGGCTTTCGGCAATCGCGCCAGGGTCCACCAGGTCCGGGGAAATCACGACCAAGCGATCGCGGACTATAACCAGGCGATTCGATTCAACCAGAAAGACGCCGAAGCTTTTTACAACCGGGCGCTTCTCTACCATCAGGCCAAAAAGGACTATGACGCGGCGATTCGGGACTACGATCAAGCGATCGGTTTGAACCCGAATCATACCGACGCGTTGCTCGGCCGGGCCGCCGCCTACGACGACAAGGGCGACTTTGCCCGCGCCATTCAAGACTACGATCAAGCGATCCGGCTGAGTCCGAACGTTGCGGCGGCTTTGAACAGCCGCGGCCGGGCGCACTTCAGGAGGAAAGACTACGACCGGGCGATTCAGGATTACGATCAGGCGATCCGCTTGAATTCCAAGTTGAGCGGCGCGTTTGAAAATCGGTGTGCCGCCTACAACCGCAAAGGGGACTATGCCCGCGCGGTTCAAGATTGTAACGAAGCGATCCGGCTGAACCCCGGCCTGGCGGGCGCCTTCAGCGAGCGCGGTCTCACATACGCCCGGCGAGGAGAGTTCGAGCGGGCGATCCAGGATTATAGCCAGGCGATCCGGCTGGACCCGGGCTACGCAGAGGCTTTCTACAACCGGGCGACACTCTACGATAGCAAAGGGGACTATGAGCGCGCGATCGCGGACTATAACCAGGCGATCCGAATCAGTCCGGATCACGCCGCCGCTTTCTACGGCCGGGCCACGGCGCACCGCGCCAAAGGGGATTACGACCGCGCGATCCAGGATTACAGCCAGGCGATCCGCATCGATCCGCAGTTGGCCGATGTTTTCTACTTTCGCGCCAACGCCTACAGCAACAAACGGGACTACGAGCGGGCGATTCAAGATTACGATCAGGCGATCCGGCTGAACCCCGGCAACGTCGATGCCTTCAACGAGCGGGGCCTGGCCTACTACGGCAAGGGGGATTACGACCGCGCGCTCCAGGACTACGCCCAGGCGATCCAGCTGAACCCGAACCTCGCGTATGTTTTTCATAACCGGGCGGCGGCCTACTACAGAAAAGAGGCGTACGACCGGGCGATCGAGGACTATGACAAAGCGATTCAGCTCGATCCGAAATACGCCCGCGCTTTCATCGGTCGGGGCACCGCTTACGGCCGAAGCGGAGACTACGACCGCGCGATCCAAGACTACGATCGGGCCGTCAAGCTGGAGCCGAACGATGCCGGCGCATTTAACAGCCGGGGGACGGCTTACTTCGCGCAGAGGGATTTCGACAGCGCGTTCCAGGATTTCGATCGGGCGATCCGGCTGAACCCGAAGCTGGCCGAGGCGTTCTACAACCGGGGCGCCGTTTACCAGCAACGCAAAGATTACGACCGCGCGATTCAAGACTACAACGAAGCTATCCGGTTGAATCCCCAATACGGCGCCGCGTACAACAACCGCAGCGACGCGTGGTATGAAAAGCGGGACTATGAGCGCGCGCTCGCCGACTTCGAAGCGGCGCGGAAAGTGGATCCCAATACGGCGCGCCATTTGTCGATCGGCTATGCGTCGTTTTACCTCGGGCGGATGGCTGAGAGCGCCCAGGCGATGGAGCGGGCGGTGGAGGCCGCCCCGGACGATCCCTACGCCGTTCTATGGCGCTATCTCGCGCAGGCGCGGAGCGGCGACCCGGACGCCGCCATGCAGGAGCTGAAGCAGAACGCGGCCAAGCAGCGGGAGCGCGAGTGGCCGTGGGCGGTGATCGACTTCTACCTTGGGCGGGCCACTGAAAAGGCGGTGCTCGCGGCGGCGGAGGATCCCGACCCGGTAAAAAAACGCGAGCAGCTTTGCGAGGCGAGCTTCTACCGCGCCCAGGCCAAGATCCTCAAGGGCGAGAACACGCAGGCGATACCCTTGCTCCGCGCCGCCGAAAAAAACTGCCCGGCGGATTTTCCCGAAGCCCACGGCGCCAGCGCCGATCTCAAGCGGCTCGGGCAGAAATAATCCGAGCCCACCAAAACAGCCTGAGCCATGAAAGGCCGAGCCCGATACTCGCGCAAAGACGCAAAGAACGCCAGGTTGGGAAGGGGCGAGGCTTTTCGCGCAATGGTTGACAGCCCCCGCGTGAGATAGCAAGATGGCGGCTGCAAAGCATACAGACCGGAGGCGTCCCCATGAGAGATCGCGCGATGCTGCTGACTCTCGTCCTTTTTGGAACACTCGTCGGCTGCCTCCCGACTCAAGTAAGCTCCACGCCGGCGAAACTCTCCCGTACAGACAAAGGATCGGCTCCCTTCAAACGGTCGGGTCAGGAGATGGTCGTCGAGGCGACCCTTAACCGGAGGGTAACAGCCAATCTTCTGGTGGATACAGGCGCAGATCTCACCATCATTCCTTCAGCCGCCGCTAAAGAGCTGGGGATCGAGTTAAACGCGAAACTTCCCACTGTGCGCCTTCAGACTCTGGCCGGCGGCGTTCACGTTCCCCTGGTGGTGCTCGATTCCTTGGTGGTTGGGGGAATGGAGGTCCAGGACGTGACGGTGGCCGTTCACGACTCTCCTATTTTCGACCCCCACCTTCCCGGTTCGCCGGGACTTTTGGGACGCGATTTTTTAAGTCATTTCCGCGTGCAAGTCGATCTCAAAGAGGGCTTCCTGTCGTTAGAGGAAAGGTAATCGAAGCCGAACCATCGGAGGGTGCCAACATGCGCAACTCTTTGCCATCGTTCGCCGCCGCGATGTTGTTTGTTCTCTGTGGCTTCACCCAAAGCTGCGCACCGAGGTTGTTATCCGAGAGACCGCCGGAGAATTACCAAGGGCCGGTTGTGGAGGGTCCGGTTCTCCAGTCGGAAGACTACTGGATCTACCGGAGAGCCGACGGCGACCGGGTCAAAGTGGGAGCGGGAAACCTTCTTGCCAAAGTCGAATTTCCCTTGTGGATCGGCAGAATCTGGAAGTTCCCGAGTACCGCATCGCTTATGGGACAGCCTGTGGCCAGCCACCGTATCGCCACGGAAGTAGAATGCGAGGCGGTCGCCTTTAGGCTCATCACGGTGCCGGCCGGCACCTTCGAGGCTTTTGAATGCCAATGCAGGTGCACAGTTATAGGCGGGCCTTATGACCCGTGGTGCGGCGATTGGACGATCTGGTATGCGCCGCAAGTAAAAAACATCGCCAGGATGAAAACCGAAGGCACTGCGAGCTCCTTCGACCTGGTGGAGTACAAACTGTCGGAGAGAGTATCGGGACCGCCTGCCTCTGGAAAAGGGGCGAAGCCCCGGTTGGAGCCCAACGCAGCTCTTGCCTTCTACAATCGCGGGAATGCTTACCGTGAGAAGGGAGACTACGACGATGCGCTCCGAGAGTACAACGAGGCGATCAGACTAAACCCCAACTATGCCGATGCCTTCAACAACCGCGGCATCACCTATCGCGCCAAGAGGGATTACGACCGCGCAATTCAGGACTATGATCAGGCGATCCGGCTAGACCCAAAGTATGCGGCGGCGTTCAACAATCGAGGCAACGTCTATCGTGACAGGAAGGATTACGACCGGGCAATTCAGGACTATGACGAAGCCATCCGGCTGAACCCGAACTCTGCCTTGGCTTTCAACAACCGCGCTAACGCCTATCGCAACAAGCGGGACTACGACCGTGCGATCGTCGACTACGAAGCAGCAGCGCGGATCGATCCCAAGCTCACGCGGCACAGGTTGATGGGCCATACGTTCTTCTACCTCGGACGGGTGGCAGAGAGCGCCGAAGCCATGGCGCAGGCGGCGAAGGCCGCGCCGCATGACAAGTATGCGGTTCTCTGGCGCTACCTCACGCAGGCGAAGAGCGGCGATCTACAGGCGGCTGCGCGCGAGCTGGGCGACAACGCCGCGAAGGTCAAGGAGCGGGGGTGGCCGGCACCGGTGATCGACTTCTATCTCGGTAAGATCGACGAAAAGGCGATGTATGCGGCGACGGAGAATCCCAATGCGAAGAAAAAGAGCGAACAGATTTGCGAGGCAAAGTTCTACGCGGCTGAGGCGAGGCTGTTGAAGGGAGCGACCGAGGATGCGATCCCGCTGCTCCGCGCCGCAGAAAAAGAATGTCCTCCCACTTTCTACGAGTCGCATGGCGCCAGCGCCGAACTCAAGCGGCTGGGGCAGTGAGGAGTGGGTCGAGAGAAGCTATCGGCAATGAGTCGTCAGGGACCGAGAGCCTGTTGCGACGCGCATCTACCACCGGCTTCTGCTGCGCCGGCCGCGCTGGCCGAACGGCGGCGGTCTGTCTTCGAGCAGGCGCGTATACTTGTAAGGAAAACCTTCGAGCTTGACGCGCGGAATCGTTTGGCCGATGAAGCGCTCGATGGCGGCGATCTCGGGCCGGTTCTCGGCGATCACGACGAGTGAATTTTCGCCGCGCGGTGAAACACTGCAACGGCCCGGTCGCTTTTAAAACTTTTTCCCCAGAGCTTGCCGCCGTGCTGTTTGAAAAAATGCTCCACTTGCCTGCGAAAGAGATAGAGCTGAGTCGAGCGCGGGCTTGCCCGAAGAGATTCGCCGCATAGGCGCGCCAGGGCGATCCAAGATACTCTCTGGCGTTTCAGCACCGACAGCAGGTCTGCCACATCCGAATCCAAGTAGCGCGCAAGCTTATAGACCGCCCAACATTTCGGGTCGAGGAGATGTACGGTAAGCGGCCCAAAGCGGTTGTAGAAGCGCGTCTTTCTCCTTGCCTTTGGGATCGCTACCTGCGACCAGCGGTCGATGTCGGTGGAATACTGCACAGCCACGCCGGTAGCTTGGGCGGCTTCAGCAATAGCCCTCTCAACTTCGGAAGAGAGGACAGGCATTACCACGCTGAAATCGACATCGCCGGTCGGTCTGCTCCCTCCCAGGAGCATGGCTTCGCCGCCGCCTGTCAAGACGAGCTTCGCGGGGTAGGGTAGGCGGGAAGCCAAAGCTGAGAAAAACTTCTTAAGATCAGCGCGTCTGAGTGTGGTCATGTGCGGTCTGTGCGAGGACCAACATTGCCAGATGTTTTTCGATGCGATGAAGAAGAGAGTCGAAGGTGGCGCGATCCGCCAGCACGTGAGCGTCCTTATGGCTCCTCATCGCGCGCGCAACTCCCGGGGCTTCGGCGGCTGCCAGACGATTTGTTATGCGGCCGGCGATCGCGTCCGCGACACGATCCAATCTTTTGCCGTGCCCACGGCGGCCGGAAACCACCGCCCTCGCGACCAGATCGAGCGTATGTCTGTCGAATCGTTCCATCTAAGACGCAGGTTATCACAATGCACGTGAGCGATACAGCCTGACCGCTCTGCGTGCGGCTCAATGCCTACCACCGGCTTCTGCTGCGCCGGCCGCGCTGGCCGAACGGCGGCGGCGGTCTGTCTTCGAGCAGGCGCGTGTACTTGTAAGGAAAACCTTCGAGCTTGACGCGCGGAATCTTTTGGCCGATGAAGCGCTCGATCGCGGAGATCTCGGGCAGGTCTTCGGCGATCACGATCGTAAAGGCGTCGCCGGCGTTCTGCGCGCGGCCGGTGCGGCCGATGCGGTGAACGTAGTCCTCGGGATGGTGCGGCACGTCGAAGTTGATGACGTGACTGATCTGCTGGACGTCGATGCCGCGCGCGGCGATGTCAGTGGCGACCATCACTTCGTAGCGCCCGTTGCGGAAGCCGTTGAGCGCCTGCTCGCGCTCGCGCTGGGTGCGGTTGGAATGGAGCACCGCGACGGCGTGGCCCTGCTGGTGGAGGTGGCGCGCCACGCGGTCGGCGCCGTGCTTGGTGCGGCAGAAGATCAGCACTTGGTTGTAGTCGGTGCGCCGCAAGAGTTCTTCCAACAGATCCTGCTTCTGGTCGCTCGCCACTGGATAGAGCGCATGGGTCACGGTCTCGGCGGGCGAGCGGCGCAGGCCGATCTCAATCGTCTCCGGATTGCGCAGCGCCCACTTGCAGAGCTGCTCGATCTCCGGCGGAATAGTGGCTGAGAACAGCATGGTCTGGCGATTGCGGGGACATTTCTCGACGATGCGCCGCACGTCGGGCATAAAGCCCATGTCGAGCATCCGGTCCGCTTCGTCCAGGACCAGGATCTCGACCCGGTCGAGCCGCACCATGCCGCGCTGCATCTGGTCGAGCAGGCGGCCCGGCGTCGCCACGAGGATATCCACGCCGCGGCGCAGCGCCTCGTCCTGCCGGCCATAGCCCGTGCCGCCGAAGACGACGGCAGTGTGCAGGTTGGTGAAGCGGCCGTAGTCGCGGATTGCGGTCTCCACTTGAGCCGCCAGTTCGCGGGTCGGCTCGAGCACGAGCGTCCGCAGCGCGCCGTGCTGGGCGAGGCGGGAGAGGATCGGCAGCGCGAACGCGGCGGTTTTGCCGGTGCCCGTCTGGGCGCAGCCGATCAAGTCGCGCCCCGACATCAGGAGCGGGATGGCGCGAAGCTGGATCGGAGTAGGGTCGGTGTAACCCGCGGCGCGAACGCCGTCGAGCACTTTGGGAGGCAAACCGAGTTGAGTGAATGGCATGAGTTTTCCTTATGCGGCTGGAGAACGGGTCGCCGCCGGGTCGTCTGCGTTACTTCGTCGTGTACAGACGATCAATGTAGCCGCTGCGGTCGAGTTCGGCAAGTGGCCCGGGTTCGATGAATTCGGCCGGCTTGCGCTGCGCGAAGCGCGGATCGCGCTGGGCCAGGTGATTGATCACCGCCTGCACCGCGCTCTCGGCCACGAAGGGCTTGGTCGGAACCTCGGAGGCGTAGTTCCACGACTCCTCGAGCGCCTCGCGGTCGTTGGTGGCGAAAAATTTTGCCAGGATGCGGAAGGTTTCTTCTTTTCGCGTCTTGAAGAAATGAATTCCGCGGATCATGGCGCGCACGACGCGCGCCGTCAGATTGGGATAATTTTTGACCACCGAGCGGCGCGAAGTCAGGCTGGACCCCTGGTACTCGATCTTTAAGTCCGCCAGATTTACCAGGAAGTTCATGCCCGCCTTGCGGGCGAACAACGTGCTGGGCGGGGTGAGCATCGTGGCGGCGACCGTGCGCTGCTCCAGCGAGACCCACATCACCTCGTTGCTGCCGAGAAACAGAAATTTGACGTCCTTGTCGGGGTCGAGCCCCAGATGGCGGAGCGCCGACCTCGCATTGACCTCATAGGCGTCGCCCGGACGCTGGAGACCGATGACCTTGCCGCGCAAATCAGCCGCGCTTTTTATCTCCGGCCGGACGACCAGGCTCATCGAGGCGTAGCGCGTCAAGCCGGCGAGCATCGCGACATCGCGATACTGGGCGGAGACCGGGATCAGGAGAAACGCCGACATGATCGAAAAATCGACGTCGCCCGAGACCAGCGTCATCGGCGCGACCGCGCCGGCGGTGCGGACGACCTCCACCTGCAGCCCCTCTTCGCGGAACAGTCCCGCTTCGTTCGTCACGAACGGAATCGAGTGGACCACAGCGCGCGCCGCGTAGCCGATCCGAACGCGCTCTTTCTCCGGCTTTCCCTGGGCGAGGGCGGTCGAGCTGAAGGCGAGAAGCCCCGATATCGAGAGAGCCGCCGCGACATAGCGTGACCTCATAGGAACCTCTCCTATAAACCTGGGCGGCGGCTGTCAAGTGGAAAGGAATCGAGACGGACGTGCCGCTAGCTTTCGCCCAACTCGCGCCGGGCGCGGACGGAAGGCTCCAGCTCGGTTTGAGTCACCTGGCGGGAAATCTCTTCGTGGAGCTGCTTGAGTCGCGGGCTTAACTCGACGGGGTAGCGGGCCGGATTGCGAATCGCTTTGAAGCTTTCATCGAGCCGGCTGAATTCCGCGGCAAAGCGCTCGCGGATCTCTTTGAGCGTAGGATAGGCCCCTTGGGGCTTACCGTGATCCATTACTTTTTGCAGCAGCGGCTCGCCGCCGCCAGGCGGGCCGCCGCGCGCGTCGATCACATCTTGTTTCGGCCGGCCCTGGCCGTCAACGAAACGAAAAATCTGCTTCTTCCCGGGGCAGTAAGATTTTCCGGCGCTGAGTTTCAGCACCGGCCGGCGGTTATACTCCACGAGCTTGTAGGCCATGTCGAACCAGGGGGCGTCGGCGGAGACGCCCATCCGCGTGCCGACGCCGTAGCCGTCGTACGGCGCGTTCGCCTCGGCGAGGGCTTCGAGATCGTACTCGTCCAGCCCGCCGCTGCCGGTGATTTTCACGTCGTTGAAGCCGGCTTCATCGAAGATCCGCCTGACGACGTGGGCCAGCGCGGCAAGATCGCCGCTGTCGATCATGACGCCGCGCAGCCGCTCTCCTCTCGCCGCCATCTCACGCGCGACTTCGACCGCTTTGCGCGCGCCGGCCGGCGTGTCGTAGGTGTCAATCAGCAAGATCGAGTTGTCGGGAAAAGTCGCGACGAAGCTGCGGAAGGCGTCGATCTCGTGATCGAAGCTGGAGACAAAGGAATGGGCCATCGTTCCCACGATGGGGATGGCGTATTTTTGGCCTGCAAGCACGTTGCTGGTGCCGGCGAAGCCGGCCAGATAGCTGGAGCGGGCGACTTTCAGCCCCGCGTCGATGCCGTGCGTGCGGCGGAGGGAAAAATCGACCACCGCGCGCCCCCGGGCCGCATAAACACAGCGCGCGGCCTTGGTGGCGATCAGCGTCTGGAGGTTGATCTGATTGATGATAAAAGTTTCGACGAGCTGGGCCTCGATGATCGGCGCGGTGACCTCCGCGATCGGCTCGTCTTTGAAGAACAGCCGGCCTTCGGCAATCGCCCAGACTTCGCCGGTGAAGCTCAGCCCTTTAAGATAGTCGAGAAAATCGGCGGCGAAGAGGCCGGTGGAGCGGAGGTAGTCGATCGCTTCGCCGTTGAAACGGAGACCTTCGAGAAAGTCGAGAACGTCTTTGAGTCCGGCGGCGACGAAGTAGCCGCGATTCGGCGGATAGGCGCGGATAAAGAGGCTGAAGGTGGCCGGCTCGAATTTCCCGCTCCGAAAGTAGCTCTGGGCCATCGTGAGCTGGTAAAGATCGGTGAGCAGGGCGAGGTTATGAGAATTCTCCACGGCGTGTCCCAACCCGTGCGGGGCGAGGCCAGTTTAGGGTATCGATGACACCAAGTAAAGAGTTTGGGAGCGCAAATAAACTATTGCTTTCTCAGACTTCTTTTGCTATTTGCCTTATTGGCAGTTTGAAACGCGAGACGAAGAGGAGGGCCGCGATGTTTACCGACAAGGTCGAAGTTAAAGACTTCGAAAAAACGGACCCCGAGTATCAGGACCTGCTCAGGCGGGTGCTGGCGATCCAGGCGGATTGCGAGATCGGCGGGCCCAATCTCTACGTGAAGGATATCCTGCCCAATGCGCCGACCAAGCTGGACCAGCTGATCGTCGCCCGCACGGCCGCCGAGGAGATGGACCATTTCCGAAAAATGGCCAAGCTGGCGGGGGACGTCGGAGTGGATGTTTCCTATACGCTCAGCCGGCCCAATCAAGAGCGCTACGTCGAAGCGTTTCGCGGCCGGATCACGACCTGGGAAGATTACGCCGTTTTTGGTTTCCTGATCGACCGGGTGGGGCGATTCCAGCTGGAGGAGTTTCTCGACTGCACCTACCTGCCGCTGGCGCGCGTGGTTGAAGACCCCGATATTATCCGCGAAGAGGAAGGGCACGTAGATTTCGGCACCAACTGCGCCGCTGAGTTCGCCGCCAAAGGCGGGGAGTTCAAAGAGCGGATTCAAAGGGCGGTGGACTACTGGTACGTCAAGGGGCTCGACATGTTCGGCAATTCGAAATCTTACCGCTCCGAGCGCTACATGCAGTGGGGCTTGAAGCGGCGGCCCAACTCGGTCGCGCGCCAGCAATATAAGGACGAGATCGACGCCCTGATCCTGAAAATGGGTCTCACGCTCCCCGACCCCAACAAGGGCCGGCTCTATACCTAACCGGGAGAATGACCATGCAACCAGCACCCAATACCGACGCTTTGGACCAGCAGTTTAAGGAATTTATTCAGGCGCTGAAGGGCGCCGTCAGCTCCGCCTTGCCGCATCTCAAAGACGATCCGAAGATCGTCGATAAGGCGATCGGGGACTGCAAAGAGATTCTCGATGTGGTGATGGAAGGCAACGTCAAGGAGTGGTTGTCGTAGTTGTTTCGCCTGCGGATCGTTAATCGCCGCTAAAAGCTCGGGATGAGAGAAGGCGCCTTGATCGGATGGGCGCCTTCGTCATATTTGTAACAGACCTATCGGCTACGGGAGAACGTGTCTTTGAATATCGTCGTCTGCGGTAAAGTCATTCCAGCCAGCTCCGTGACTATCGAGATCGATCCCGCCACCAAACGGATGGCGCGGAAGGGAGTGACGCACGAGCTCGACCCGGCCGCCGCCAGCGCGGTGGAGGAAGGGCTGCGTTTGACCGAGAAACATGGTGGCACGGTAACCCTCGTCACGATGGGCATCGGCGACGCGACCATCGGGATTCGCAACGCGCTTGCCATGGGCGCGACCTCGGCGGTCCATATCTTGGACGATGCCGTTGCGGGATCGGATACGCTGGGCACGGCGAAGGTGTTGGCCGCCGCGATCAAAAAACTCCCGTTCGATCTCGTGATCTGCGCGACGGAAAGCAGCGACAGCTATTCGGGAATCGTTCCCGGCCAGATCGCCCATCTCCTGGGCATTCCGCCGGTCACGTTTGCGAAAGACATTACCGTTGACGGCGGTAAGCTCACGATCAAACGGCAGAGCGAAGGCGGTTACGACGTGGTCGAAGCGACCTTGCCGGTGGTTGTGACTACGACGAGCGCCATCAACGAGCCGCGCTACCCGCAGCTCAAAGGGATCATGGCGGCGAAAAAGAAGGAGATCAAAATTTACACGGCGGCGGAGCTGGGGTTGAGCGCCGATCAGGTCGGCGAGGCCGGCGCGAAAGAAAAAGTGCTGACGGTAGGACGGCCGGCCAAGCGGCAGGCGGGCAAGGCCGTGGTCGACGAGGGAGAAGGCGGGAAGCAGATTGCTGATTTTCTGGCGGAGTTGAAAATAATCTAGTTTTGAATTTTTTGGTGTCCCCTTCGGGGATGGTGGAAACACTTTGCCTTTAGGCGAAGCGAAAGTTCGTCATGCCCGCGAAAGCGGGCATCCACGGCGGCGGTCGGAGGGGTCCATAAGCCAAAGACTGGATTCCCGCTTGCGCGGGAATGACGGAATGGGGAGGTAGTCGACTTCCAATCGACGGTTTTGGAACCTCTCGGCTTAGAGCCGAGGGTTGTTCAGTTTCAGGAACTGAAAACTGAACACTTAAAACTAGAAACTTTGACATGTCCGATCTAATCTGGGTCTATGCCGAAGTGGTCGATGAAAAAATCACGCCGACCACGCTCGAGATGCTCTCGAAGGCTTCCGAAGCAGGGAACGCCGCGGCGGTCCTGCTCGGCCCCGCGCCCGACGACGCCGCGCAGGCGCTCGCGAATCACGGCGCCGGCAAGATATACCGGTCGGCGGACCCGGTTTACCGGGACTATCTGACCCTGCCCGCCGTGGAAACGATCGCGGAGCTGATTCAAAAACACGGCCCCGCGCTGATGCTCTTCGCGTCGAGCTACGGAGGGCGCGATCTGGTCGCGGCGCTGAGCGCCCGGCTCGATTGCGGAGCGATCACCGATGTCGGGGATTTCGTCCTTAAAAACGGCTCCGTCGAGGCGACCATTCCCGCGCTCGGCGCAAGCTATCAAAATACCAGCACGTTGATCGGCGGCGGGACCAAGCTCCTGCTGGTCCGGCCGAAGTCGTTCGAACCGAAAGTGAACGAAAAGCCGCTATCGGTCGAAGAGGTCCCTGCGGCTACGGGTGAGGCGCTCCGCAAAGTCCACGTGACAGAGCGCGTGAACGTGAAGCGCGAAGGGCCGCAGCTGGAAGGCGCCAAGGCTATCGTGTCGGGCGGCCGCGGGCTCAAAGGCGAGGAAAACTTCGCGATGTTAAAGGAGCTGGCCGATCTGCTCGGCGGAGCGGTCGGCGCGTCGCGCGCGGCGGTCGACGCCGGGTGGGTGCCGTACTCGATGCAGATCGGCCAAACGGGGAAGACCGTGAAGCCCGATATCTACATCGCCTGCGCCGTCTCCGGCGCGGTGCAGCACCTCTCGGGCATGAAGACCTCCAAGACGATTATCTCGATCAACAAAGACGCCGAGGCGCCGATGTTTCAGTTTTCAGACTTCGGCGTGGTCGGCGACGTGTTTAAAGTCGTTCCCCAGTTGATCGAGGAGATCAAGAAAAGAAAAGGGAAGTAAGATCAGTCTACGGTCTTAACCGTAATCATATTCGTCGTGCCGGGTTGATTAAGCGGCAGCCCGGCGGTGATCGCCACCAGATCGCCCTTCTTGACGATCCCCATCGCCAACGCCTTTTTTTGCGCCAGCTTGATCATCGCCTCGGCGCTCTCGATGCGGCGCACCTGAAACGGATAGACCCCCCACGCCAGACAGAGACTCTTGACGGTTTGCGGGTTCGGGCTGATCGCGATGATCGGCTGCGAGGGGCGATAGCGCACGATCTTACGCGCCGTGCTGCCCGAGCTGGTGGGAATTAAAAACGCCTTGACCTTAAGATCGCGCGCGAGCGAGATCGCCGCGTGGCTGATCGCCTCGGGCACGTTCTGTTCGATTCCCTCCATTTCATATCTCGTCCTGAGGCTCTTCTCGGTTTCGACCGCCACTCTGGCCATCGTCTCCACCGCGCCCACGGGATATTTTCCCACCGCCGTCTCTTCCGAGAGCATGAGCGCGTCGGTGCCGTCGATGATCGCGTTGGCCACGTCGGCGACCTCGGCGCGCGTGGGGCGCGGGCTTTGCACCATGGAGCGGAGCATTTGTGTCGCGGTGATGACCGGCTTGCCCAGCCGGTTGGCCTTGCGGATCATCATCTTCTGGGCCGCCGGGATTTTCTCAAGCGCGATTTCCAATCCCAGGTCGCCGCGCGCGACCATGATCCCGTCCACTTCGTCCAGAATCGAGTCGATCTGCTCCAGCGCCTCGTGTTTTTCGATCTTGGCGATGAGCGGGATCACCGCGCCCCGTCGCTTCATCTCGCGCCGCGCTTGCAGCACGTCGCGCCGCTCGCGCACGAAGGAGAGCGCCACGAGGTCAACTCCATTGCTCAGGCCGAAGGCGAGATCGCGTTTGTCCTGCGCGGTCAAAGAGGGAAGTTTAAGGCTCCCGCGCGGAAAGTGAATTCCCTTGTGTGAGCTGAGAACGCCGCCGACCGCCACCTTGCAGACGACCTCTTCGCGCCCGACCTTCACCGCTTCCAGCTCGATCTCCCCGTCGCCCAACAGGATCGGATCGCCTCTCGAGACGAAGCGGAAAAAATCTTTGTAGAGGACCGAAACGACGCCGCTGCCGCCGACGACCCTGCGCGAGGTGAGCGTCAGGGCTTTTCCGGCTTGCAGCAGGGCGTGGTCTCCCGCCACCGAGCCGACGCGCAGCTTGGGGCCGGCCAGGTCCTGGAGCAAGGCCACCTGCCGCCCGAGCTTCTGCGCGTTGCGGCGGATCGCGCGGATCGTGCGCTCATGAAAGGCGTAGTCGCCGTGGCTGAAGTTCATCCGGGCGACGTCCATCCCGGCCCGGATGAGTTTTCGGATGACCTCTTCGGACTGGCTGGCCGGGCCGATGGTGCAGACGATCTTGGTTTTTCGCATGGATCAGGTTGCAGACGTCACAGATGCATTCCCGCGCGTTTCAACTTCGGATCTAGAATATCCCTGAGCGCGTCGCCAAGCAAGTTGATACCGAGCACGGTGACAAAAATACTAGCGCCGGGAAACAGCGCCAGCCACCAGGCCGTGCTGATATAGGCGCGGCCGTCGGCCAGCATGGTGCCCCAGGTGGGGATCTCCGGCGGGACGCCCAAGCCGAGAAAGCTGAGACTCGCCTCAGAGATTATCGCCGAGGCCATGGCGAAGGTGCCGATAACGAGCGAGGCCTGGATGAGGTTCGGCAGGAGGTGGCGGCCGATGATGCGCGCCGCGCTCGCGCCCAAGGCGCGCGTAGCGACCACGAAGTCTCGGCTTCTCAGCGACAGCGCCTGGCCGCGGACGACGCGGCAATACTGGATCCAGCGCTGTGCGACCAGCGCTAGAATGAGATTGAACAGTCCCTGGCCGAGAAAAGCGAGAATCGTGATCGCCAGCAGGAGGGCGGGGAAGGCCCAAACGACCTCCACCAGTTTCTGAATGGCAAAATCGACTTTGCCGCCGAAATAGCCGGAGATCGCGCCGAGGCTGACGCCGATCAATCCCGAAACGATCACGACGGAAACGGCGACCAGCAGCGAGACGCGCGCGCCGTAGATGATGCGGCTTAACACATCGCGGCCCAAGTTGTCGGTGCCGAGAAAATGGTTTCCATCAAACCATCCGGGCGGCTCAAGCGCGGCGCGGAGCTGCTGGTCGTTGGGATCGTAGGGCGCGAGCAGAGGCCCCAACAGCCCGACGGCGATCAGCGTCAGAACGATCAGCCCGCCGAGAAAGGCCTTGAGATTTGTCCGCCGCCACGCGCCACTCGCCGGTTCTCTGAGAGCGGCGTTAGAAGCGTATTCTTGGGTCGATAATGGCATAGAGCGCGTCGATCGCGAGATTGATAACCACAAACGTTGTCGCGTACATCAACACCAGTCCCGTTACCAGTGGGTAGTCGCGGGAGGTGACACCGGTGATGAGCAGGCTGCCGACGCCCGGCCAGGCGAAGACCGTCTCGACGATGATCGAGCCGCTGAGCAAGGTGCCCAGTTCGAGCCCGGCGACGGTGACGATCGGAATCAACGCGTTGCTCAACACGTGGCGCCAGACAACGCTGCGCTGGGCCAATCCCTTGGCCCGCGCCGTCACGACGTATTCTTCGTGCGACACTTCGAGCACCGACGAGCGCGTGATGCGCATCAAAATCCCGACCATGTTCGCCCCCAGCGTGAGCGCCGGCATGACCATATACATCAGGGCATCTTTCACCGCCGGCCAGTTGCCCTCCACGAGGCTGCCGAGGAAGTAGAAGCCGCTTTCCTGCGAGCCGGCCACTCCATAGGTGCTCCGTCCCGCCGAAGGGAGCAGGTGGAACGTCCCGGCAAACAGGAGAATCAGCATGATGCCCATCCAGAAATTCGGCATGCTGATGCCGAACAGGCCGACGCTGGTGCCGAGATTGTCCATCCATGAATTAGGCCTGGCACCCGCCCAAACTCCAAGCGGAATCGCGACACCGAGGGCGAGCAGGACCGCCAGGGCCGCGAGCTCGATCGTGGCGGGAAGACGCGCGGCAATCAGCTCGGTCACGGGCTGGGCGAAGCGAAACGATCTGCCGAGATCGCCGGTGAAGGCGGCGGAGACGAATTTGAGATACTGCACATGGACGGGCCGGTCGAGTCCCCAGCGCTGCCTCGCCTCCAAAACGTCGGCCTCGTTGGTCGCGTCGGAGAGCAGGAGCGAGGCAGGATCGCCCGGCGCCGCGTGCAGCAGCGCGAAGACCAGGAGCGTGATCAGCAGCAGGACCGGAAGCGTGCCGAGCAGCCGGCGCAGCAGATAGGCGGTCATCGGCCGGAAGCTTTCGAGAGCAAGCCCTCAGGCCGTGGGCAATAGCGCGTAACCATGAGTCGAACCTGTCTCATTGAACGGCCGCGCCCCTCGGCTTCAAAGTGAAAGCCGCGGGCCGTTCGGAGAGCCCGCGCATCCGATACTGCCGGTGGGATTAAGCAGCTACCCATTACGCGGGCTCGGAGAGCGGCCGGCGGCTTTCACCGGGTAGGGCGAGCCTAAGAGGCAGCGGATATTCCCGCGTCAACGGACCACCCGGATCTCCGTGCCGAACATCCGGCCGCTCGGTGTCGGCTTATAGTCGATGTTCTTGGCGATGCCATATAGCATCTGGTGGCGCCATAGAAAGTGAGCCGGCGCTTCCTCGGTGAGCAGGCTCATCGCCTCCGAGAGAACCTTCCGCCGCTTTGCCGGGTCGAAAGTTTGCCGCTCCGTCGCCAGGAGCTTGTCGAACTTGGGATTCGAATAGCCGATGCGCGGCGAGTTGCCGGTCTCGAAGTATTGCGACAGCGCGACGCTGGGATCGACCACCGAGCCGCGTCCCATGTAATAGAAGGGCGTCTTTCCCGCCTGGACATCGGCCCAAAGCGTCGCCCACTCGGGCGTGAGCAGTTTCGCGCGAATGCCGACGGCGCGGAGCATCGGCACCAGCGCTTCCGAAATCTGCTTGTCCAGCGTGTACCGTCCGACCGGCGTGTAATAGTCCACATCGAGGCCGTTAGGAAACCCGGCCTGTCTGACCAGTTCGCGGGCTTTCTGCGGATTGTATTCGTACTTCGGCTTCAAGTTGGGATCGTAACCGTATTGGCCGGGGCCGATCGGGCCGTCGAGCCGTGTCGCCTCGCCTTTGAGAATCGTCTGAATGATCGTGTCGCGATCGATCGCGTACGCCACGGCCTGGCGCAGCAGCGCGTTGTCCCACGGCTTGAACTTGGGGCTCATGGCGAGAAACATGATCTCCACCGAGTCAACGGGAGCTATCTTGCTGCCGGGATGCTTCTCGACCCGCTCGCGCAGATGCGGCGGGATGAACTGGGCGATCTGAATCTCGCCGTTGAGCAGGGCGGTGACGCGCTGCTCGGGCTCGCGCATGATGCGAAAGATCAGCTCGTCGGGCGCCTGCTTCTTTTCTTTCATGCCGGGGTAGTCGAGGTTCTTGGCGATGACGAAGCGCTGGCCGGGAATCAACTCTTTGAACTTGTAAGGGCCGGCGCCGATCGGATATTTGCGGTCGGCAACGTCCGCGCCGTATTTATCGTAGATCGCCTTGCTGGTGACGATAAAGCGGTCGAAGAGATACTCCAGCAGCGGCGCCGTCGGCTCTTTGGTCGTAAAGCTGACCGTGTAGTTGTCAATGGCGGCGGCGCTCGCGATGGGCGCGATGTTTTGCTTCTGTTTGCTTTGGGGGTCGGTGCGAATTCGATTAAACGAATGGACCACGTCGGCGGCGGTGAGCGGCGACCCGTCGTGAAATCTCGCGTTCTTGCGGAGGTAAAAGATCCAGGTGTTCGGGTCTTTGACCTCCCAGCGCTCCGCCAGCATGCCTTCGTAATCTCCCTTGTCGAAATCGTAGGTGCCGAGACAGCCCATCACCTGGCACCAGATGCCGTAGAGCAGCGAGACGCTGTCGCCGTAGGGGTTGAAGGTCTCCATCGTCTCGGTCACGCCGATGGCGACTCGGGTCTGCGCCGGCAGCGGCGTCGCTGTCCCGCAGGCGATCAGCAGCGAAACGATCCACGCGCACAGCTTGCCACGACGAAACTTCATGGGCGCCTCCTTTGGTTGTCCGGGCTTTGGGATGCTGCCGATGATCAGATCAGTAAGCCCCGCGAATGGCCTTACTTATGCCCCCTCCGCGTTTTGTGTCAAGGCCTGCGGCGCTACCCGGTGGTTGTCAGAGAGACGGATCGCACGCTATAAGTGGTAACGCCATTGGGAGGTCCATCTGCTTCGCGTCTTTCGCCCTCTGCGTTACAAGAACTACGCCATCTTCTGGTGGACCGATTTTGTCGCCTCGGTCGGCCAGTTCATTCAAGAGGTCGCGCTCTACTGGATCGCCTACGAGATGACCGGCTCGGCCCTCGCGCTGGGCATTTTAGGCCTCAGTGAGGCGACGCCGCGGCTCATCCTCAGCGTCATCGGCGGCGCTTTGGTGGATCGCTACAGCCGTTTGCGTCTGTTGATTCTCATTCAGTTTCTGACCGCCGTTCCCGTCTTTGTGTTTATCGTGCTTTACTGGGCCGATGTTTTACAATTTTGGCACATCCTCGCGCTCCAGGTCGTCACCTCTATCGTGCGCAGCGTCAATCCCTCAGCGTCGCAATCCATACTGCGGGAGTTGGTCCCGGAACAGGCGTTGATGAGCGCGGTCGCGCTGTTCAGCATCGAGTTCAATTTCGCCCGGGTCGTCGGCCCTTCTCTGGGAGGGGTGTTGATCCTCTGGATCGGCGTCGGCGGCTGCTTTTTGCTCTACGGAGTTGCTCTTCTGGTGGCGGGAGCCGTGATGCTGCTGATCGAGCTGCCGCCGGGAGAGACGAGCACGGGGGAGCAAGGGCTGCTCCGGGAAGTCAAGGAAGGATTTCAGTACATCTTGCAGGCGCCGGTGATTCTGAGCAGCATCGCCGCGGCGTATGTCCTGAGCATTTTTGTCGGCACCTACCAGCGCTTTCTTCCGGTCTTCGCGAAAGAGATTCTCAACGTGGGGCCGGAGGGGCTGGGGATTTTGATGGCGGCGCCGGGGGTCGGCGCCGTGGCGGCCATGTTTCTGGTCGCCGGCGCCGGCGAGCAATGGAAGAAGGAGACCACGCTCCGGGTGACGGCGCTCCTCACTCCGATTTTCCTGATCCTGTTCTGTCTCTCGAAGAATCTCTGGCTGTCGGCGGCTCTTCTGGCCCTGGTCGGCGGCGGCCAGATCGCGTTCCGAACCGTCAGCCGGGTGATTATCCAGATGGAGGTCCCGTACGCGCTGTTGGGCAGGGTGATGAGTGTCTTTGTCATGGACCAGGGCATGCGCTCCGTCGGCTCGCTCGTGATGGGGATCTTTGTCAGCGCACTCGGCGCGCCGTTGGGCTTGACCGTGACCTCGGTGCTGTCTCTAGGCATGACCTCGGCGCTTTTCTGGCATTTTCTGCGCACAAAATTGTCCAGTGCCACAAAGCCCTAAGTCCGTTTCTGTCCGCCGCAACGGACCGCTTCTGTTCTATTTTGGGCGTTCTTGGCGATCCGTGGCAGGACCACGAACCGCGGATCGGCCGGCGCGCGCGTGGCATCAGGGTTGCTTCCTTACAATGGGTGCATTTACCGTTGTCGAGCTGACTCAGGGCATAGGCGATGCAGGAACTAATCGACCTGGGGACGGTGCGTCTTACCATTCCCGCCTGGCAGGCGGCGCTCTACCTTTGCGCGATCAGCTTCGCTGTCATCTTCGGCAGGATCAAGGGTATTCTGCTCGCCACCTATCTATCCGCGTTTTACTGGGGCTATTATCTCTACGGCGGCGATTTCCTCACGGCCGCGCACGGCAACCCCGCTGCGCAGGCGGTCTATTACGGCTTTGCGCTCGCGCTCGGCGGCTGTATTCTGATGGCGCTCTTTCACGAAGAGCGTTAGCCGCTTGCCATTTCCGATCAATCCGACTATTGCGACTTAGGACCGTCACGGGAGCTGGGCCTCGAACAGCCGGCTCCGCTGAAAGCTGGGGAGAACTGTCATGGAAAACCCATCTAAAGAGCGGGCGCTCAGAAAATCGCCGTTTTTAGAATGGTGCGATTCCGAGGGACTGAAGGTAGCTACTGGCTACGGCATCAAGGACCTGCGCACGTTGCCGCTCGCGCATTGGGAGCGGCTCGGCGGGCCCGCCGCCTATTGCCATCTCGAAGGATCGCAAGGCCTCGTCGGCGCGCTCGCCGGCGAGATCCCGCCGGGAAAAAGTCTTCGGCCGATTCGCCACATGTATGAAGAGCAGATTTTGATTCTCGAAGGGCGCGGCGCGACGCAGTTCTGGAGCGACGGCGACCGGCAGGCGGTGACTTTGGAATGGCAGGCGGGCAGTCTCTTCTCGCCGCCGCTGAACGTCCGCCACCAGCACTTCAACGGCTCTTCCCTCGAGCCGGTGCGCTTCGTGGCGGTCAACAACGCGCCGCTGATCGTCAACGTCTATAAGTCGCCGGAGTTCATCTTCAACGCGTCGTACGATTTCAGCAACCGTTTCAGCGGCGAGCGCGACTTTTTCAGCAGCGATTTCAAACCCAGCGATCTCGAAGACAAGGCGGTAAACTTTATCCCGGACGTTTACGCCGTGCCGCTCAACGACCATCCGGAGCGCGGCGTCGGATTCAGCCGGTTGGGCATCCATCTCTCCGGCAATTCGATGGTCGGCCACATCATGGCGATCCAATCCGGCACCTATAAAAAAGCGCACCGTCATCACTCCGGGGCGCAGGTGATCGTGCTCCGCGGCAAGGGATACAGCCTGATGTGGCCTCCAGGCGGAAAATTCGTTCGCGTCGATTGGGAGAAGGGGAGCCTCCTGGTTCCGCCGGAGGGCTGGTACCATCATCATTTCACCACCAGCCGCGAGGCGGCGCGCCACCTCGCGCTGCGCCGGGGTTTGCGCGGCGTCGGCCCGACGTGGCTGCCGTCGGTGAGCGAGCACGAGGGAGGACACATGCTCGAACACGAGGACGAGCCGCCTGAGATACGGGCGATGTACGAGGCGGATCTGGCTAAGGAAGGTGTTCCGTTTCGGATGCCGCCGATAGGCCGGTGAAAAAGGCTCTTGTTAAATTCCGTGATCGTGCTCGTGACTCGTGCTCGGGTAGGAAGAACACGAACACGGACACAAACCCGGAAGGGCAGCTTCGAAGTTACACGAGCACGATATCGTGCGCCTTGTCTCTGGACCTTTTTGACCGGCCTGAGAAAAGAGTGGTTTAGTATTTCCGTTCGGCTTGACAATTGAATAAACCCAGGCTTTGATATGTCGAACTTTCCAACTATAATCGAAGAAGGGAGGTGAAAAACGATGCAAATCAAAAATCTGGTTGCCGCAGTCGTGCTGGCTGTTTTCCTGGCCCCTCTCGGAGTTTTTGCCCAGGAGAAGAACGGCACGGTGGCGGGTTATGACGAGGGGTCCAGAATGCTCACGGTCAAAGGCAAAGACTGGGAGCAGAAGGCCAAAGTCAGCAGCGATGCGGCCAAGAGCAGTGCCGCTCTCCTCAAAGAGGGGGCCAAGGTGAAGGTCGAGTTCGACGACCGCGGCGGCGGGGATGTTCGAGTCAAGTCCTTGTCGGCCCGTTAAATCTTCCGTCTCTGTACGATGCGCGAAGGGGGAAGGAAGACCAACCTTCCCCCTTCGCTTTCCGTCCCCCGTCAAAACCAACTCAAGGAAACAGCCTTGCCGACAGCCGCTCGCGAATTTCAGATCATGGTCAAGCCGATGGGGGCGATCTGCAACCTCGACTGCCACTACTGCTACTACCTGCAAAAAGAGTTCCTGTATCCCAAAGAGACCAACTTCCGGATGAGCGACGAGGTGCTGGAGAAATTCATCCTCCAGCAGATCGAAGCGGCGCCGGGGCCGGACGTGAACTTCGCCTGGCACGGGGGCGAGCCGACCGCGTTGGGGCTAGAATATTTTCAGAAGATCGTCGCCCTTCAGCGCAAGCATCAGCCTCCCGACAAGCGTGTCACCAACGGCATTCAGACCAACGGCACGCTGCTCACCGAAGAGTGGTGCCGCTTCTTCGCCTCCGAGAAATTCTCGGTAGGCCTAAGCCTCGACGGCCCGCGCGAGCTGCATGACGGCTACCGGGTGGACAAGGGGCAGAAGTCAACGCACAAGCAGGTCGTGCGCGCCTTTCGCCTGCTGAAAGAGCACGGCGTCCATTGCGACGTGCTTTGCGTGCTTCACGACCGGAACGTCCGCTATCCCACCCAGGTCTATCGCTTCTTCAAAGATCTCGGCGTCGAGTTCCTCCAGTTTTTGCCGCTCGTCGAGCGGCCGAAGGGGCCGGCCGACGGAGCGGGGCCGCGCACCGTTCCCGCCGAGGCCTTCGGCGCTTTTCTCTGCGCGGTGTTCGACGAGTGGGTGAGAAACGACATCGGCAAGATCGCCATGCAAATCATCGACGAGGCGGCCCGCCCGCTCGCGGGGCTGGACCACTCGCTCTGCATTTTCCGCGAGACCTGCGGCGACGTGCCGGTGGTCGAGCACAACGGCGATTTTTTCTCCTGCGACCACTACGTCGAGCCGGGCCATCGGGTGGGGAACATCCACGATCAACACCTGGGCGATTTGATCGAGAGCCCCAAGCAACGCGCCTTCGGCGAAGCCAAGCGCGACACGCTGCCGCGCTACTGCCGCGAGTGCGAGGTGCTGGACATGTGCCACGGCGGCTGCCCCAAAGACCGGTTCATTAAAACGCCCGAGGGTGAGGAGGGGCTCAACTATCTCTGCGCCGGCTTCAAACGCTTCTTCATCCATAGCCGTCCCTACTTGCGGAAGATGGTCGATCTCTGGGAGGCCAACGAGCCGATCGAGAAATTGATGGATATCGTCCGCGCCGAGGACGCCAAAGCTTCCCCGCAGGCCGGGCGCAACGATCCCTGCCCTTGCGGCAGCGGCCGGAAGTACAAGCAATGCTGTCTCAAAAAACAGCGCGCCGAGCGGGGAACGACGGCGTAGCGTTAAGTCGGGCCCGTGGACAACGCCATTCTCCGGCCAAGCGGTGAGATGTCGCGTGATGCGACGCCCTTGTTCGGAAAGTCGGAAGAACTCGTTAGCCTGGGCACTCGTCCTTGAGGCTTGCCCCTCGGACGACGCTGTGCCATCCTTCAGTCGTCGAAACAACGCCGCGAGATAGCCTTGTCGCATCAGGTCCCGACCGCGCTGTGAACGGAAGTGAGCTGTCCTGTTTTTCGGGCCGGTTGAATCTCTTTGGGATCAATTCCCCGCAGCTTGCTGCGGGGTAGTTCATTCGTGCGTCGCGGCTCTGGATTCGGGCGCCGATTTCGGCTATATCAGAGGCGATTCAAAAAAATGTTCGCTGACAACTAAGAAGGGAGGAAACTAACGATGGCAGAAACGATACCGCATATCGTCGCGCCGAACGATCCGGCGCTGGTTTCGGAGATGGTCGAGTTTCCGGGAGGGGTGGGCAGCGTGAAAGCCTATCTCTCCCGCCCCAAAGACGGGAAAAATCTAGGAACGGTGATCGTGATTCACGAGAACCGGGGGCTGGTGGACCACATCAAGGACGTGGCGCGCCGGTTTGCCAAGGACGGTTTCGCCGCGCTCGCGGTCGACTTGATGTCGCGCATCGGCGGCAGCGATCAGTTCAAGACGCCCGAGGAGGCAATCGAGGCGATCAAAAAGATCACCGGCAACATCGTGGTGGAGGACCTCACCAGCGCCGTCGCCTACCTGAAGAAGCAGAGCTTCGTCAGCGGCCGGGTCGGCGTCGTCGGCTACTGCTGGGGCGGGGGAAATTCCCTCAACTTCGCGACCAAGTGCAAAGACTTAAGCGCCGCGGTGGTTTACTATGGGCGCAATCCCGATCCGCTGGATCAGGTGCAGAGTGTTCCGTGCCCGCTGATGGGCAACTACGGCGCGGACGACCCGAACATCATGCCGGGCGTGGAGCCATTGAAAGTCGCGCTGCAGAAATTCGGCAAGACGGCCGATATCAAGGTCTATCCGGGAGCGAAGCACGCGTTCAACAACAACACGAACGCGGACCGCTATCATCCGGAAGCGGCCAAGGATGCGTGGGCGAGGACAACCAACTTCTTCAAGAAGAGCCTGGCGGCGTAAAGCGGGTAGTGCTGAGTAACGAGTGCTGAGGACTGAGTTGCGGGAGGGGGTACTCAACCCTCAGCACTCAGACCTCAGTCCTTTTTTTTGAGTTCCGGCCGCTCGCCGATGCCCGTGCGGGCGATTTCAGGGGTGATGACGTAAGGTCCATCGGTCACGTCGTTCAAAATCTGCTTCGTCAGCTCGGCGTTGCCGCCGGAGAGGACGAACGACGCCGCGCCGAAGGTCAATCCCACAATAACCGACAGGGCCTTCAAGGGCAGCAACATGACGTTGCCGACGGTCGTGCCGACGCCGACGCCGGCCTTTTCGATCGCGTCCTCGGCTGGGACGGAGAGGGGTGCCAGCAGAATGGCGACGGCTAATACGAGGGGCAGCGCTTTTTTTTGCATCGGTCGGTTCATGGTCTTTATCCTTTCAGCGCGAAGAATTTCGAGCGGACGGCGTTGACGCCGTGCGAGGGGTTCCAGTAGCGGCGGACGCCGAAATAGTAACAACAGCGCTCGCTGTCCATGTCGTTGTCGAAAACACGCAGTTGCCCATCCTGAAATCGTATGCGCGCCAGGCAGGTGCCGCCCGGTACCGAGGAAGTCATGATCTCCATCACCACGCCGATGCCCCACTGCTGATAGCCGTTGTGGGTGACTTCATCGCCGACGCGTAAGAAGAGTCGCTTCCTGTCCGACACCGCCTTCACCTTTCGCCCCGAACATAGCAATCTTCGCGTTTTCGGTCAACGGGCCGGCCACCAAGGCCCATCGTTTCAAGAAGGGATGAGGGCGGAGGGCGGAGGGATGAATTTTTTCATCCCTCATCCTTCATCCCTCAGCCTTGAGAAATATAAGAACCACCTGCGCCAAGCCTTCCGGATTGTCGTGATGGATCATATGGCCGGCGCCGTCTACGGCGGCGACCGACCGGTGGCGGATCGCCTCGATCCGCTGTTGCAGGTCGGGGCGGAGGGCTTGGCGGCTCTCCTTGCCCTGAACGATCAGCACCGGACATTCGATGCGGCGAAAAAACTCGACCGCCTGGCCCGAATAGAAGGGCTGAGGCGCGACGGTGCGATGGAGCGGGTCGAATTTCCATACCCATCTGCCGTTGTCGCGCTGCTTCATCCCCGAGCGCGCCAGGTCAAGCGCGAGATCGGGTTTGAGCCTGTGGTTTTTTCGCCTGAGACGCTCGGCGGCCTCTTCGAGCGTGGGGTATTCCATCACTCGGCGGTGACGCAGACCTTTGATTTCAGCCAGCCACTTTGCCATCCGCGGCGGCGCGTCGGGAAAGTTCATCGGCTGCGGCCCCATGCCCTCGATCAAGACCAGTTTCCCGACTTTGTCGGGATAGGTGCCGGTGTAGAGAAAAGAGATCGTGCCGCCCATCGAGTGGCCGACGAGCGTCACCTTGGGAACGGCCAACGATTCGATCACGGTTTCGAGATCGAGGAGATAGTCGGGAAAGTGATAGTAACCGCCGGCGCCGACCCAGCCGCTGTCGCCGTGGCCGCGGCAGTCGGGAGCGACGATCCACTTGGGCGCGGCGGGCTGCCTTCGCAGGCAGGCGACAAAAGTTTCCCAACTCCGGGCATGGTCGAGGAAGCCGTGAATGAGCACCAGCGGCTCGCCTTCACGCTCGCCCCATTCAAGGGTGTGGATCTTGATCCCGCGCACGTCGATGAAGTGATCTCGCGGCTCGCTCATGCGGTGTGTTTTCTGAGCGCGATCTCGACGAAATCTTTTTGGTGGTCCGCCCAGGCGTAAGCGCAGATCCGCTTTACCGTCCGATCGTAGATCGAGACGACAATCTGCGCGGTGTCGGGATAGGTCGGCTCGCCGAACGGTGTGGCGAAGGCCTTGTCCTCGGCGGAGAAATAGGCCTCATGGTCGGGATGGGAGTGGTAGAAGGCCTTGAGCTTCGCTCCGTTGGTTTCGGCTTCCTGGATAATGGTCTCCAACTCGCGGGGATTTATTGCGTAAGCGATCGTGGCGTCTCTCGGATAAGTCTGCGGGTCGAGGGCGTGAAGCCGGTTCTGGATATTATCCATTCGCCGCACCTCGTCGCCGCCGCCGTGGCTGATAATGACGCCGCAGCATTCTTCGGGAAACGCTTCGACAGCCTGGCGCGATATCTCGGCCCAAGCCGGTTCCGTCAGCACCAGTTCTACCAGGTTACCCATCATGTGTCTCTCAAGTTTTCGTCATTCCCGCGCAAGCGGGAATCCAGAGTCCCTTGGATTTCCTGGATTCCGGCTCTCGTCAGCCTCAGGCTGACTCGGCCGGAATGACGGCTAGAATTGGTAGTGAATTTATGAAACACCACACTAGGGACTCCGGTCCATTCTTCTATCATAGGTAAGCGAGGTTGAAAAACTTTTTTACCGATCTTTCGATCTCTGCTCCCTGGCCCGGATCAGCCGCGTCATCGTTTCATTATAAGGCGTCGGAAAGCCCAGCTCTCTCCCGTAGCCCCAGATTTTGCCGTTGATCGCGTCGATCTCCGTTCGCCGTCCCTTTTCCAAGTCCTGCAGCATCGAGCTTTGATGATTGTAGGTCGCCGGCACCAGCTTGCCGTAAAACAGCTCGAGGTACGCGTCCGCCGAGTTCCACAAAAGCCTAACGCCCTTCCTGCGCGCGACCTCGAAAGCCTCCTCGACGATCTCGTCCATCATCGCTCTCAACTCTCCCCGCTCGCCGAGAACGCCGTAATGGACATGGAGCAGCGCGCCCAGGGGATTCAGCGGCGCGTTGTAGAAGACCTTCGCCCAGAGATGAGAAAGAATCTGATCGGTAGGCTCGCACGGGATGCGTGCCTCGTTGAACAGCTCGGCGATGTGTCGCGTTCGTTCCATTGCTCCAGTGGCCGCCGGATCGAGCGGGCCGATAATGACCGGGGCGGCCTGGACGGTGACGGTCGCTTTCCCAGGCTCGCCGATCTTCGCCCCGACGAGAATACTGGCGCCGAGACTGCGCCCCGGCCCGAACCGCTCGGCCAGCGTCTCGATATTCCCCAGGCCGTTCTGCAGCGAGATCGCCAGGCCGTTCGGCGCAAGCCGGGATGCCACCTCCTCGACCATCTCCCTGGTGTCGTAGGCCTTGACTGCGATCAGGATCAGGTCGTAGGGTCCGGCGAGCTCGCCGGCCTGGGTGGCGAGCTTAAACCCCTCCGCATGATGCGTTCCCCAGAGGCCGTCCAGCTCCAGTCCCCTGGTGGCGATCGCCTCCAAGTGCCAGGGCCGCCCCAGCAGCGTGATATCGTGCCCGGCCTTCTTAAGCAGGCAGCCGAATGTCAAACCAATCGGCCCGGCCCCGGCAACAAGGATTTTGCTCTCCATACACTTCTAAGGATATTTGCCTTTCGTATATAAAAGCAAACTTTACGCCGGAGGCAGAATCGATTGCCAACGTGTAACGGCTTACGAATACAAACCCATAGGGTTGTTAGCAAAGTGAAGGAATACCAAGTTCCAAGACCTGGGCCAGCTCACCTAGACCCCGTACCTCGCAGGGTTGACGTGTGTCACGCGACAGGCGATAATCCTCTTCGGATGAGTATTCGTTCGATTCGACATCGGGGCTTAAAGCGGCTCTACACAACAGGGGAGGGAAGGGAGCTTCCGGCTGCCCTGGTGGAGAAAATATCCGACATCCTGCTGGCGATCGACGAAGCCACCCGGCCGCAGGAGGTTGGTTTGTTCCCGGGTTGGCGGCTGCATCCTTTGAAGGGTGAGTTGAAAGGTTTCTGGAGCGTAACCGTTAGCGGCAACTGGCGGGTGATCTTTCGGTTCGAGAACGGTGACGCATTTGACGTCGATTTGGTTGACTATCATTAAGGGAGGTATTTGAAATATGGCGATGAAGAATCCCCCGCATGTGGGCGGTGTGATCCGCCGCCAGGTGATCGAACCGCTCGGGTTGACGGTGACGGAAGCGGCGAAGGCGCTCGGGGTTGGAAGGCAGGCGCTTTCCAGCTTGCTCAATGAGAAGGCGGCGCTTACGAGCGACATGGCCCTGCGGGTCGAAAAGGCATTCGGGCCGAAGATGGATCACCTGATGCGGATGCAGCTTGCCTATGATTTGGCTCAAGCCCGGAAGGAAGAGAGGACGATCGGGGTGAAACGTTACGTCGCGAAGACGGGGACGGAACACCCGGGATTGTCGACATAACCGGCCAAGCTCTTGGGCGCGGTGGATCTCCAAGAAGCCATGATCGGGCCGGGCATCCGCGTTGTCGAATATTGTCTGGTGATCAATCACTGGCATCTACTTTTATTGCTGAGGGGGGAGACAGACAGTCCTCCAAGGCCATGCTGTGGGCAGTCCGCTCCGTTACTACGCGCAGGAGCAAGTTTTTTCCGGTCGCCTCTCGCCTTATCGCCTTCATTTAATAGGTCCTTGCCATCTTGCCGTCCGATCGCGTAGAATTCGTGGAAACCCTGGGCTATTCCTACTCAGCGCCTGAGCTTCTTTGACTTAATATGCCGACCGAGGCCAAAGCTAGAATCCGAATAAACGACCTACTCAGCAGGTCGGGCTGGCGGTTCTTCGATGATGAGAAAGGCCCCGCGAATGTGACGCTTGAGACGCATGTCAAACTGAAGAAAAAGACTCTCGACGATCTTGGCAACGACTTTGAAAAAACCGCCCACGGATTTGTTGACTACCTACTGCTCGATGAACGCGGTTTCTCAATAGCTGTTTTAGAGGCGAAATCTGAAAAGTTCGATCCACTCGTCGGCAAGGAACAGGCCCGCAAATACGCCCGCTCTCAGAACGTCCGCTTTGTCATCTTGTCCAACGGCAACCTT